>JBJTSL010000142.1:0-2473 GCA_046076625.1 Allobrachymonas sp. | reverse complement strand
CTGCGCAACATCCACAGCTCGCGGACTTCGCGCGCACCACGGATTTTGAAGCGCAACCGATCCGCCGCCGCCCCTTGCAAATCCTGGCTGCACAGCTCTAAACTGAGCTTGATCTGACTCAAGGTCATGCGCTTGATTTTTGGCTTGTCAGTGTTCGAGCTGCGTCGAAATGGCAAAGAAATACCGAATGCTTTGGAGGCGTCGTCGCTGTTGGCCGACACCTTAAAGCCAAACATCTTATTCATGGTCAGAATCACTTTTCTTGTCTCCTGTTCATCGCTTGTGGCGACTCCGCAGTTTTTAGGTCCAGCCAGGATAGACTGGAGTCAGAAGCGGTTTTGGAATGTCAGGAATTTTAAAAAAGGACTCGGAAATAATCTAGGGTAAACACCTAATAAGCGCGTGCAAAAATCACGGAAGCGCTTTTGAATTTGCAGGAAACGGATGGACTGTGATGGATATCACACCCTGCATTTGGCTTATTCTTGAGCCAATTCAATACATTTGCTTAAAATTTCAGCATTCCCGATTTGATTGGCGAGGATCAAAATCAGGCGCGCGTTCAAAGCAATCGATTGCTGAGGCGAAAGATTTTGATGCGCATCAAGCAGCGCTTCAAAGAAGCCATCGGCATCGCTCCACTGCGGGGTCAAAATAGGTTGTGTCATGCTGCAGCACCCCTCAGTCTGCCGAAAACAGGCGCGATAAGGCCAGAGAAATAGTCGCCACTGAGCCGGTCTGACCGCGTGCAGCGAGATAACTGTCGGGGCGAATCAGCGCCCAGGCTGGGGTTTCCAAGCCACACGATTGCGCCAAGCCCCGCTGCGAATCGATCACGGTTTCACGAATCCATGGATCTCCAGCATGGTCAATGACGCAGACGATACGCGCTTGCTCAGATAACTGCGACTTTCGTAGGACTGCGAGCATCTCTTTCATGGGCTGCGAATCGACCCACAGCAACAGAAGTGGCCAGCCGCACGCCCACTGGAGCAATTGATTGAGTTGACCGCGCGAGCCATCTGCCCAATGAAATGCCACGTTTTGCACCGAATGGCTGATGGGCAAATCCGAGGCACTCAAAGGGGAGCGCGAATACGGGTTGGCCACGGCCATGCGCCCCGTGTTGACCAAGCTGCGTGCGAACGCATGCTTTTTCGCCAAATCCAACGTCGCTTGACGGAAGATGCGCTCCATGCCATCTTGCGGGCGCAGGAAGCGCGCGGTGCGGTTGGTGACCTGCACATTGGTGACGGCGGCTTCGTGGCGTTCGTCGTGGTAGCTGGCCAGCAAGGCGGGCTGCGCCCTGCCCTGCACCACCGCTGCCAGCTTCCAGGCCAGGTTGTCGGCATCGGCAATGCCGGTATTGCCACCCCGCGCACCGAAGGGGCTCACCACCTTGGCGCTGTCGCCCATAAAAAAGACTTGGCTGTTTCCGGCAGAGGCGATCATGTGGTTCACGCATTCGCTGCGGTAGGCATACGGGCCCACCCAGACGATCTCCACTTGGGTCTCAGCGCCAAACTGCCGCGCCAAGCGTTCGCGCACCACATCTTCGCGGCTCACATAGGCGGGGTCGGCATCGGGCGCCATTTGGTAGTCGATGCGCCATACATCATCAGCCATCAGATGCTGCCAGACGGCGCGGTTTTCATTGAAGGGGGCCTCGATCCAAGTGTGGCGCTCTTTGGGTGGATGCGTGTTGAAGCGCACATCGGCAACACACCAACGATCATCGCCTTTTTTGGAGGTTTTTTGGGTGCCCAGCCATTCGTGAACCGGGCTGCGTGAGCCCGTGCAGTCCACCACAAAATCGGCAGTGGCCGTGTAGTTTCCTTGTGCGGTTGCAATAGAAAACGTAGCAATCTGCTGATCAACGCACAGCGCCGTCACACGGTTGCCCCAACGGATCTGCGCCTGCCCCAACTGAGCGATGCGCTCCACCAAGAAGCCTTCGTTGTAGAACTGCTGGATGTTGATGAAGGCGGGCTGCTCGCTCAAGCTGAAATTGCCCTGCTGCTTCAGGTCAAAGTTGTACACCTCATCTTCTCCCGCAAAGGTGCGCCCTACGCTCCACTGGATGCCCTTGGCTTTGATTCGCTCGTAGATGCCCAGCTTGTCAAAGATCTCCAGCGACTTTTGCGTGTAGCAAATGCCTCGGCTCGAAGCGCCTTGGACGCCCACCGTGTTGTCTTCATCCAGCAGCACGCATGCCACGCCCAGCTGTGCCAGCGAGCAGGCCAAGGTCAGCCCGGTTAAACCGCCGCCCACAATCAAGATGCGGTGATGCTCGGTCTGCCCGGAGCGCACCGCCGACGGGATCACCGAATCGTATTCAGGCAGCGCATAGCCGCTGCCTTGGCTGAATTCGTAGCCGTTGGTGTAGGAAGTCTCAGAAAGGGTCATTTTTGAAGCCAAATGTGCTGATCGCCGGCAAAGAATCTGCGCTCAATGCTATTGAAATAATAGCATT
>JBJTSL010000141.1:0-3440 GCA_046076625.1 Allobrachymonas sp. | reverse complement strand
GTGATCACTGGCCTGTACACGCCTGACAGCGGCAGCTTCGAGCTCGCTGGCAAACCCTATACGCCCACTGCGGTGCACGATGTGGCCAAAGCCGGCATCGCCCGCACCTTCCAGAACATTCGCCTCTTCGCGGAGATGACGGCGCTGGAAAACGTGATGGTGGGTCGCCATGTGCGTACCCAATCCGGCGTGATTGGTGCGATGCTGCGCACCGCCAGCTTCAAAGCCGAGGAAGCCGCGATTGCAGCCCGCGCACAAGAATTGCTCGATTACGTGGGCATCGGCAAATTCGCCGATTACAAAGCCCGCACACTCAGCTATGGCGACCAGCGCCGCTTGGAAATCGCACGTGCTCTGGCCACCGACCCCCAGCTGATTGCGCTGGACGAGCCAGCCGCTGGCATGAACGCCACCGAGAAGGTCACGCTGCGCGCCTTGATCGACAAAATCCGCAACGACAACCGTACGATTTTGCTGATTGAGCATGATGTGAAACTGGTGATGGGTTTGTGTGACCGTGTCACTGTGCTCGACTATGGCAAGCAAATCGCCGAAGGCGTGCCTGCCGATGTGCAAAAGAATGAAAAAGTGATCGAGGCCTATTTGGGTTCAGGTCACTGAAGCGGAGTCCATCATGACAACCAATACATTGCTGAAAATTTCTGGCCTGCAAGTGGCCTACGGTGGTATCCAAGCCGTCAAAGGTGTGGATTTGGAAGTGCGCGAAGGTGAGCTGGTCACCCTGATTGGCTCCAATGGTGCTGGCAAAACCACCACAATGAAAGCCATCACCGGCGGCCTTAAACCCGTGGCCGGCACGGTGGAATACATGGGCAAAAATATTGTCGGCCAAGGTGCATGGGATTTGGTCAAGCAGGGCTTGGCCATGGTGCCTGAAGGTCGGGGCGTGTTTGCTCGCATGACGATCACCGAAAACCTTCAAATGGGCGCGTACACGCGGTCCGACAAAGCGGAGATTGCCGCTGGCATCGAACGCGCCTTCGTTACCTTCCCGCGCCTCAAAGAGCGCAAAGACCAGCTTGCCGGCACGATGAGCGGCGGCGAGCAGCAAATGCTGGCGATGGCTCGCGCACTCATGAGCCAACCCAAGCTGCTCTTGCTCGATGAGCCGTCGATGGGCTTGTCGCCCATCATGGTGGCCAAGATTTTTGAAGTGGTCAAGGAAGTCTCGCAGCAAGGCGTGACGGTGCTGCTGGTGGAGCAAAACGCAAAACTAGCCCTGCAAGCTGCCGACCGCGGCTATGTCATGGAGTCTGGCCTGATCACCATGAGTGGTGATGCCAAAGAGATGCTGCACGATCCGAAAGTCAGGGCGGCCTACTTGGGTGAATAAGACGCCTGTCTGTCCCTTCTGTGCAACAACTCGTGGGAAGAATGGAGACTTTCTCATTAACGTGAAGAGGCATTGAGACAGCATTTTGACGAGCTCGGTCGTTTTTTGGCTATGCTCAGGAAAAAAGTCCATGCCATTTTGCGAATAGGGCTTGGCATTCAAACTATGTTCTTAGCGCAAGGGCTTCGCTGTTCAATTTTGTGCTTGTTGTTGCAACTGCGAGAAATTGCACTCGGCTGCTGTTGCCTGCTCATACTTTGCATGGCCAGTGTGCAGGCCCAGAGTTCGGCTTCAGCGGTCTTGACACTTCCTAGCTTGTTTAAGAGCAGCAAACTCTTGCCGCTGGAAGAGGCCTTGCGTTTTTTTGTCACGGCGCATGATGACCCGATCAGAGCCCAAGATCTGGCAACAAAGCCTGCCAGTCAATGGGCAGTCGTCCAGCCATCCATTGCGTTACCGACGAGCAACATGCAAGTGGTGTGGCTTCGCTTGGTGCTGCCGGTCTCTTCCTCTCCGCAGACTTGGATGCTGCGCATTCCCCGGCAATCCCTGCAAAAAGCCACGCTGTACTCACGCGATAACCCGCAAGCGCATGGCAAAGCCAATCGGCGGGTCAAGATGTCGCGCACCAAGACTGGCCTTTGCGCTCGCGCGAACCGGTTTTTGCGCTCACCACACAGCCTGACCAAGCCCAGCTTTTCCTCGTGCGGTTGGAGCACCGAATGGCAATCACCGAATCCGTTCAGCTGATTCACAGCGGCGATTTTGCCTACGGCGCAAATCTGGTGGGCACTTTGCAAGGCTTGATTATTGGTTTGTTTGGTTTGTTCACGGTGATCAGTTTGGTCAGTGCCCAAGTCAATCGAAACAGCCATTTCGCTTGGTTCGCGCTGTTCACCTTTTCTGTGATGTTCGCTCATTTGACGGTGACGGGCTACTTCATGGTGCGTATCTGGCCACAGTCGGTGTACTTGACCCAAACCATGATCTGGGTCGCGCCATTGCTGTCCTTGGCGGCCATGGCACGCTTTGCGCTAGCAGTGAGCTATGCCCAACAACTCTCGCGTCCTATTCATTACGCCATGTGGGCGGTTGTTGGAGTCAG
Source organism: Allobrachymonas sp. (assembly GCA_046076625.1). Classification (GTDB taxonomy): domain Bacteria; phylum Pseudomonadota; class Gammaproteobacteria; order Burkholderiales; family Burkholderiaceae_C; genus JANMDU01. Next base: position 981 of record JBJTSL010000141.1, on the reverse strand, counting down.
CACTTTGCTGAGCTTGATTGTGATGATGCCCTCCAGCTATGCGCGCGATCCGCTCAATATCTTGTATGCGATGGGCGTTTTCACCGTGGTTGTGTCGATGTCGTGGATCGCTTGGCGCTCGCAGAAGTGGCTGTGGTTGATTGTGTTCAGTTTGATTCCCATCTGCTTTTCGGTGGCCGTCCGCTTGGCCTACAACATGGGTTGGTTCGCCCATGTCGAGCAAGCCATGCTGGCCGCGGTGATCACCACCAGCTTGGGGCTCGTGGTCACTTATGGTGCCTTGGTGATGCACCAGCGCGAGCGACTGTCTGCGCTACAGCATCAACGCGCTCTGGAAACCCGTGATGCCACCACGGGTTTGTTCATTGAACGCATCGCCAAGGCGCGGTTGCCACAGATCATTTTGCGTAGCAAGCGATTTGGTCAACCCTGCGGGGCCATCATGGTGCGCTGGTTGGACATGAATCGCATCATGCTCGATGGCAGTATCGCAGAGCGCGGGCGCATTTTGGCGCATTTGGGCAATCGTTTGGGGCGTCTGTCACGCGATATCGACACGGTGGCTCGATTGAGTGAGGATTTATTTGTGTATCTGGTCGAAGCGCCCGTTAACCGTGAGCAACTCAGCGAGCTGGCCAGCCATGTTCTGAGCACCTGCATGCGTCCCTCGCAGGTGATGCCTGATCAAAAAGGTTTTGAGCTGCATTTGGCCATTTGGCTGTCCAGCGAGACTCAGGCCGAGGCCGAACAGGTGTTTGAGATGCTGAACACGCGCATCAACCAAATGCGAGATGGCACCCAGCGACGTGTGCAATTCGTCGATACCAGCTTAAGTACTTCCTCAGACCAAGACAAAACCAGCGCAGAGTCAGCGCAGCGATTGGTCGACAAAATCAATGCGCTGGAGGCTACACAAGGCTTACCGCGAATCTCGCTCCCTGACCGGCAAATGCATCAAATCAGCCCGAGGCCGGCACAAAT
>JBJTSL010000140.1:0-5183 GCA_046076625.1 Allobrachymonas sp. | reverse complement strand
ATAAGAATTGTTTGCTTTTGTCGTATAGGTCGCACATATTCAGTTTTCTTTCAAACTTCAAATGTGCGGTAGACGAAACACGACGCGACAAGTACTTGATTTGTATAGAACAAGATTTCAAACTAAATTGTTACGTACACTGATGGGCATGTCCCTTGGCCGAACTTTTCGCGTATTCCTGAGCATTGGCCTGCTGGTGCTGCTGACGGCCTGCGGCGGTGGCGGCGCAGGCTCCGCCAACCCGATTTCTCCGAGCAACCCTCCGGCCAGCGAAGCAGCTCTAGGCTGGCCTGTGCGGGCCGTCACCGGCGTCGGGCATATCACCCTGTATTGGGAGAGTCAGCCGGGTGCGCAAGCCTATGAGGTGTGGACGCAGCCGAATGCGGGCGGCTCTGCGGGGATGTCTCGCCGATTCGAAGCAGGAGCGAACACCATCACATGGGCGCACACGGTGACGGAGCTAACGCCCGACTCCGAGCATCGAGTCTGGGTACGTTTGCTGCCCAGCGCAGGTGCAGCCAGCGACTCGCAAGTGTTGACACGCCAGGCATCGTTCACCAGCGGCGTCGGAGCGAGCAATGTGCCCAGTTTCATGCCCGAGCGCGTCGACGGCGCTCTCTTGGTGGTGGACACCGATGGCGCAGCGCCAATCTTGGACCGCGAGAACTATCTGCTGGCCAATTTCAATCTCTATGCCAGCGGCGCAGACCGCGCCACTGGCACTACCGCTGTCAGCGGTCGGCTGGAGATTCGCGGACGTGGCAACAGCACGTGGACGAATCAACCCAAAAAACCATACCGCTTGAAGCTCACCAGCAGCGCCAGTTTGCTCGGTATGCCCGCCAATCGGCATTGGGTGTTGCTGGCTAACCATTCTGACAAAACATCGTTGCGCAACCGGCTGGCCTTTGAGGTTAGCCGCCGCATGGGCATGGCCTACACACCGCGCAGCCGAGGCGTGGAGTTGATCTTGAACGGCCAGTATTTGGGGGCCTACGATCTGGTTGAGCATGTGCGCACCGGTTCGCAGCGGGTGAACATCACGCCCTTGGGCAGCAGCGCGCCAGATGATGTGCTGCCCAACCTCAGCGGTGGCTATTTGCTGGATGTGGACCGCAACGACGACGAAACAAGCTTCGTGAGCAGCACATGCAGCATGGCCGTGCGCATCCATGCGCCAGAAACGCCCAGCGCTGCACAACTGGCCTATCTGCGAGACTATGTGAACCAAGCCGAAGCGACTCTGTACAGCAGCACCTTTGCCGACCCAACCACGGGCTACGCTGCCATGATCAACGTGGACAGCTTTGTGGACTGGTATCTGCACAGCGAGCTGATGTACAACATCGATGCCTTCCGCTTCAGCACCTACCTCGTCAAAGACTGCAATGGCAAGCTCAGCATGGGGCCGGTGTGGGATTTTGACTTGGCCATGGGCAATTTTGTAGGCTACTTTCCCAGCCGACCCGGCCGCACTGATGGCGATGGCGGCGCCACCACGCGATGCTGGATGCGTCGCTTGCTGCAAGACCCGGCCTTTGTGCAGAGAGTGCGGCTGCGCTGGCAGCAGTTACGCAGCGGTTCGCTGGCCGATTTAGCGCCATTCCTGCAAACTGAAGCGCTGGCGCAATGGCCAGCGCAGGCCAATAATTTCAGGCGCTGGCCCGTGCTGGACAAGCCAACTTGGCAAAACGTCGTGGTTACCGGCAGCTATGGCGCGGAAGTGGAGTATCTGGAGTGGTGGATACAGCGGCGGCTTGTTTGGATGGATGGTCGATGGAAATAATCTACCGCCTTGGTTTCTCGCCATCCGATGTTTTTTGCGGGGTTTTGTGATTTGCGGCCTCTAACGCCTGAGCCCACAAAGCCTCCAAATCTCCGCTGTCGATCATTTTTGGGGAACCTGGAGGTGTCTTAGTCACTTGTTTGACTAAGCGAATTGGCCTGTTGCTCCAACCCTCTGGCTCAGAGAGAAGTTGACGCAGGCGTGGTTCTACGTTCGCCACCGGTTCTCTCAATTGCCAACGCGTTGTGGCTGCAATCCGAAACTGTAACGTCGTTGCTTGTGGATCGCCACGATCTGGGATGAGACCCAGCGCGACGATACGAGAGAGTATTTGGTTCAACTCATCGCCGATGCGAATATTTGGCATGATGATCGCGATGAGCTGACCGTCAAGCCGGGCAACCATATCCTGTGATCGCGTGGCTGAGCGAAGAATACGAACACTGCGCATGAGCAATTGGTCTGAGTGCTCACGGCTGATCCCTTTTGTCTGAAGCTCGACAAAAGCAACAGCCAGATCTTTTCTTTGTGCATCTGCACTTTGCCAATCTTGCAATAATCGATTGTGGAAAGCGTCAGCAGTCGAAAAACCTGTCAAGGAATCCGTCGCTGCCAATGCCCTCTTGCGTTCCAATTGACCGTGACGCTCATGGCCAAACCAAAGCAAGCATAGCGCAAGCAGAGCCACTTCCACAGCAACCGCATACAAGGGCGCGTTATAGCCAAATTCGGGCAGGCCAATAAAGCCTTGGGCATTGGCCATCACTATCACCACTGCGATGAACAAGGGCAAGTAGGTCAGTGCCGAGGCGATGGCAAATTTGTTCCCCCGCCAGCAAGCCTGGACGATGAGTGTGCTCGACACAAGCATGCCTGCAACGATGGCTCCCTGCGATGCGAAAATGGCAATCAGCCACCCATCGCGATTCACGAAGGTGATCGCGACTGCAGACACAAGAGCGACGACGCCAAGCCAATCGCACAGTGCGACGTGCCAAGTTCGTGACGTGGTTGGCGCAAACATCAGTTTGCAGAACTGTAGCTGTGCAGCCGAGCCGATCAAGGCGAAGAAGAGCACGGCGTTGCTAGGCCACATGCCACCCCAAGGCCAAAGATACTGGAATGCGAGGCCTGAATGGCTGGCGCTGGCGAGCAAGGCGGCCGCAGCATAGAGCGCATTCCAAACAAATAGCGAGTCCCTGTGATACGCAAACAATGCGATTGACAGCAAAGTAGCCAAAAGTATGCAACCGAAGGTCAGACCCAGTAAAAGATGGTCTCGCTGAATGTCCTCCATTAAGTCAGTGTCTGACCGCACTTTCAAATCGAAGCTGGCAGGCATGCGATGTGGCACGTGAAGATAAACCACCATCTGGCCTTCGGGTAAGGCCAGCAAATCGCTGACAACAGGCAGCACAAAACGCGGAAACTGACCAGGCAAAGACCAATCGCTTTTCGGTATGGAATCGCCTGCACGCTGGACTTGCCAGCCTCCACGGGCGTGCGCAGACGGGGTGTACAACGCGACCTCGTCCAGATAAGGCTTTTGAATCTCGAGAATGGAGGCAGCTGAAGGCGTTTGATTGGCGACCGGCTCGTGCGCACGCAAAGTAATTTTGAGCCAAATTGATCTCGCCCAAGTGGGGTCACTCACTCGTATTTGCCCTTCAGGTACTTTGCCAAATGCTTCAGGCGGTGTCGCTTGAATCTGGTCGATTCGAAGCGAGAGGTCAGCGTTGGTTAGTACCGCCAAGTTCGAAATCCGTACACCAGGATGAACATCCACCATGCGGAACAACGGCGCTTGGGTTGTCACTGACTGAGCAAACGCATGGTGAGTCGACAAGGCCAGCAAAGCAGAGCCCCAAACTGCGAAGTGAATGGCCAACTTTGCCAAGAGATGGGCCGCTTGATGCCATGCGCTCTTGGGTATTGGAGGAGAATTAGATGGATTCACGAAGTGCGACAATACATGCATGAGCGCCATTGCAGAATTTCCTTCTTCTCAAGCAGAGTCCAAGCCTGTATCGGGGCGTGAAAAAGTCACGCGCAGCGCTTTTGAAAACAACAAACTGGACAAGCGCCTGTGCCGCCAGGTGGGGCAGGCGATCGTGGCATACAACATGATCGAAGCCGGTGACCGCGTGATGGTTTGCCTCTCCGGCGGTAAAGACAGCTACACGATGTTGGATATTTTGCTGAAACTGCAAGCACGCGCACCGGTTGATTTTGAGATCATCGCCGTGAACCTGGACCAGAAGCAGCCCGGCTTTCCTGAAGACGTGTTACCTGCTTATTTGAAGAACAAGGGCGTGAAATTTCACATTGAAGAGCAGGATACCTATTCCATCGTGATGGACAAAATTCCTGAAGGGAAAACGCTTTGCTCGCTCTGTTCGCGGCTTCGTCGAGGCATTTTGTATCGCGTGGCCGATGAATTGAAGTGCACCAAGATTGCTTTGGGCCACCATCGTGACGACATGCTGCAAACTTTGTTTCTGAACATGTTTTTTGGCGGCAAATTGAAAGGTATGCCGCCCAAGCTGCAAAGCGATGATGGCAAGCACATCGTGATTCGCCCACTGGCCTATGTGGACGAGCGCGACATCGTGGCCTACAGCGAATGGCAGCAGTTTCCCATCATCCCCTGCAACCTGTGCGGCAGCCAAGAGAATTTGCAGCGCAAGCAGGTTGGCAATATGCTCAAGGATTGGCAGCGCAAGTTTCCGGGGCGCCTGGACAACATGCTGCACGCGCTGCAAAACGTCGTGCCCTCGCATTTGATGGATGCGAAACTTCACGACTTCAAGTCACTCAAAGCCAATGGCATCGCGTCAGCCGATGGCGATAAGGGGTTTGACCATGAATCATTTGAAAGAAGTGATACGCCCTTCGGTGGCGGTGATGAGCCCTGCGGCAGCGCGGACTCTGCAAGCAGCCCCGATGCTGCCGAACAAATCATTCGCTTTGTCTGAGACCATGGCCCAAGCGCCGTTTTTGAAGCGTTTTGGACGGTTCGCCGGCGTATTTCCTGCGTGGAATGCTATTATTTTAATAGTTTTCACGGGGCTTTTCCTCTCGGGCTGTTCCAGCATGCGCATCGTGGACAGCCAAGTCAATGCCTTCTCCAAATTTGCACAAACGCCACCTGCGGGCGCAAGCTGGTCGATTGAGCGCCTGCCTTCGCAGCAAAGCCTGCAACAAGCGGCTGCGGCGCGGCAAAGCAAATTGGAGATGTGGGTGGCGCAGGAGTTGGCAAGCCAGGGTTTTGCGGCCAAGCCCACAGCAGCGGGCGAGGTGCAATACACGGTACTCATCGGTGCACGGATTCAGCGGCTGGAGACCGGGCCGTTTGACGATCCGTATCCCTTCGGTGGTTTTGGTTTGGCTGGGCGCG
>JBJTSL010000139.1:0-2909 GCA_046076625.1 Allobrachymonas sp. | reverse complement strand
CGGCGGCATCAGCTTGCGCCCCGGCGACGGCATTATCCACTCTTGGCTCAACCGTATGCTCTTGCCTGATACCGTGGGCACGGGGGGCGACAGCCACACCCGCTTCCCCATCGGCATCAGCTTCCCCGCAGGCTCTGGCCTCGTGGCCTTCGGCGCTGCAACGGGCGTGATGCCTTTGGACATGCCAGAGAGCGTCTTGGTGCGCTTCAAAGGCAAAATGCAGCCTGGCGTGACGCTGCGCGATCTGGTGCATGCGATCCCGCTTTACGCTATTAAAGCCGGTCACCTCACCGTGGCTAAAGCGGGTAAGAAAAACATCTTCTCTGGCCGTATTCTGGAAATCGAAGGTTTGCCAGACCTCAAGGTGGAGCAGGCGTTTGAACTCTCTGACGCATCCGCCGAGCGCTCCGCAGCCGGTTGCACTATTGCCCTGAACAAAGAGCCGATCATCGAGTACATCAACTCCAACATCGTGCTCTTGAAGAACATGATTGCCCAAGGCTACCAAGATGCCCGCACGATTAGCCGCCGCATCAAGGAAATGGATAAGTGGCTCGCTGCTCCTAATCTGCTCAAAGGCGATGCAGACGCAGAATACGCTGCCGTGATCGAGATCGATTTGGCCGAGATCACCGAGCCCATCGTCTGCTGCCCCAACGATCCAGACGATGCGAAAACCCTGTCTGACATCGCCGGTAACAAGATCGACGAAGTCTTCATTGGCTCTTGCATGACCAATATCGGCCACTTCCGCGCCGCCTCCAAACTCTTGGAAGGCAAGCGAGACATCCCCGTCAAACTCTGGATGGCCCCGCCCACCAAGATGGACGCCCAGCAATTGACGGAAGAAGGCCACTACGGCGTCTTCGGCAATGCCGGCGCCCGCATGGAAATGCCCGGCTGCAGCCTGTGCATGGGCAACCAAGCCCAGGTCAAAGAAGGCGCTACGGTGATGTCCACATCCACACGCAACTTCCCCAACCGCTTAGGCAAAAACACCAACGTGTATCTGGGCAGCGCCGAACTCTCCGCCATCTGCTCCAAACTAGGCCGCATCCCGACCAAAGAGGAATACCTCACCGACATCGGCGTGATCAACCAAGACGGCAGCAAGATCTACAAGTACCTCAACTTCGATCAGATCGCTGAATACAAAGAAGCGGCGGATGCGGTAGCGGTTTAAGCGCTCTCTAGAATCTGCGAGGGTCACTATTGATTCAATAGCACTCTGCGCAGATTCTATGCCGGCTAGGCGTCATTTTGGCTTGATTTTCGGCTCGATATGCAGCGCTATGTCACACTTCAAGCGCAGATCTTGAGGTAGAAGACGACTGCTCGCTGCTGCAGATAAGCTAGATGCGTTGCGATTGACCGGTACGCCACTTATGCCCCAGAATCGGTGATCCACCGATCCTTTGGAGCACACAACATGCGCAACTCATCGATTGCAGCTTTTTTGGCGCTGGTCATTCATTCGGTGGCCTTACTCTGGGCGCCTGCGGCCGTAGCCCAGGCTTGTCCAGCCGGTTTTGCTGCGGCGGGCACGGCCTGCGTTCCTTGCGCAGCAGGCCAATCAACCAAGCCCGGCCTCCCCGGATGCCACCCGTGTCTTCAAGGTCAGTTTGCGGCTGCCGGTGCGGCCAGTTGTGCAGCTTGCCCAGTGGGGACAAACTCCAATCCCGGCAGTGCGATGTGTACTGCGTCGACTCCGGTCGTGCCTTCTCCACCGGTTGCGCTCCTTTGCGAGGCAGGCTTTTACCGCGATGGTACGACCTGCAGAGCATGCGCAGCGGGTACATTCAGCAGTGGCGGCATATCCGGTTCGTGTACGCCTTGCGCTGCAGGCTCGTTCTCGTCTGCAGGAGCAGCCAGTTGCTCCGCGTGCCCGGGCGGGAGTTCTTCGCGAGCCGGTTCATCCGTGTGCAGCCTCTGCAGCCCCGGCACCTTTGCCGCGAGCGGCTCTGCCTCATGCCAAGCCTGCCCAGCTGGCATGAGCGCTCAAGCTGCGGGAGCCATCTCTTGCACAGCTTGTCCTGTCGGCACTTTTGCGCCCAGTGGTGCAACCAATTGCTCGCTTTGCAACGCAGGCAGCTTCTCATCAGGGCAAGCCGCTTCATGTCAAGCCTGCCCAGCAGGCACCAGCTCCAACGCTGGCGCAGCAGCCTGCACACCAGTGGCCACCTCATCCCCCACGCCCCTGCTCACCACCAAGCCACCCACCGCAGGCAGTGTGGTGCTGTGCCCTGCCGGCAGTTACACCGAAGAGGGCAAATGCAAACCTTGCCCCGCTGGCACAACGTCCAACGCGGGCGACAAGCAATGCAACATCAAGCGTTAGCCTACTAAAATGCAGGCACGGCGAACGCTTTGTTCGCCTTGATACGCTCCGTTTTCCATAGCATTCCGCGCACATTCCATGCCGGCCAACTGCCTATTTCGCATTGAATTTCATCATTCCAATAAGGTTCAACCCCCATGACCACCATCATCAGCGCCCCGCAAGATGTCAGCTATACCGTGGTCTTGCCCACGGTGTATGGGCAAGTGATGGTCAATCGGTTTGATACGAATCAGACCAATGCCTTGCTCAAGACCACGAGCGCGATTGATACGCAAGAGATTGCAGTCATGGCTCAGCTGGCTTCGCAGTTGCCCGCGGGCAGCACGATTGTGGACATGGGCGCGAACTTTGGGCTCTACACGCTGGCGATGGCGAGAGCCAGCGCGCCGCGCGGCTGCACCGTGCATGCCTTCGAGGCGCAGCGCGTGATTGCCTACATGGTCTGCGGCACGCTCGCACTCAATTCAGTGGAGAATGCAATCGTGCATCATCTCGCGGTGGGAGCGAGAGAAGGCGCGATTGATATTCCAAAGTTTGACTATCGCCAGATATCAAGTTATGGCAGTGT
>JBJTSL010000138.1:0-5666 GCA_046076625.1 Allobrachymonas sp. | reverse complement strand
CAGGCGGGCTAGGCTCTGACACAAATGCTGTGAAATTGCTGCAGTTTGGAAATAAGAAATTCGCCGGCGCATTGACCGTCGCGATGCCGGGGGCTGAAATGGAGCAGGTGTAGGTGGTGAGACCGTTGGCAGCGAGCAGCTTGCACCAAAGGGCGCAGGCGTTGGCGCATTAATGCCCAAGGTCATCGCCGGCGCGGCAAGCAAAGTGGCTGTGGCAGTGCCAGAAACAGGTGGAGCGCTGCAACTCAAGGGCACGCTACCAAAGCTCGCGCTGCTGCTGGCCTGCACAGTGCCGTCGGCTCCAGCACCACCGGAGCGCAGCGGGCTGTCCCCCACTAAGCCGCTGATACGCCATTGACCGCCCAAGCCGCCGCCCAGACCAGAAATCAACACGGAGCCGCGCCCGCGTGTCACCACAGGTTGAAAACTGGCGCTTGCAAGGAAGTATTTTTCCCAAGCAAAATCGATCACCGCCACATCGGGGCCACACTGCATTTGTCGGTCTGTGATTTGGATGCGGGTTTGGCGCTGGGCATTGCTGTCGTTGATGACATCGTTGATCAGCGTCCCAAACCCGATCATCGTGGGATCAATGTGGCGCTGCAAAAAGGCGATGTCACCGCGCTCGTAGGCACGCAGGAGCGCATCGAGCGCTTGCTGCGCGGGCGCATCGGGTGTGCATTGGCTGCTGATGCGTGGATTGCCTTGAGGCGAGACGCCCCCACTGCCACTGACCTGCTGTTGGCGGGTTTGCAAGCGCGCGGGCTGATTGGTTTGCGCATCGGTCTTCAATTCACCCAGACGTTGATCGCTAGGGCGTGGCGCAAACAGCGTGAGTGGGGCGGGAGCTGGCGTGGGCGCTTGATCGCCAGCGCGTGTGCGGGCTGCACCGTTGCTTGAGGGCGTTTGCTCTAGGCTGCCAGCATTCGTGCTGATGATGGTCGCGCCTTCGGTGACGCGATTCCAAGTGCCCGCATTCTCACCGTCTTCCACGATTGCCACCTCATGGTCCGTGCCACGAATGCCAATCGTCGCGGTGTTGGTGGTCACGCGGTAGTTTTTGGGTGCAGTCTTGCTGATCCAACCCGTGACAGAGCGTAACCCACCCCGAAGTAAATTGAGAACCACAGAATCCTGTGCATTGCCATTGACTTTGAAGCTCTCTAGCGTGAGGCGCGAGCGGGGACGAATCGCCAACACCCCAGAATCGTCGGTGGTGATCAGCAGCTCGCCGTCTGGACCGGTCAGAATCGTTTCGCCTTCGACGATACGATCCCCTTTGGCTACGCCGCGCGGCTGCCCATCGCGCGAAAGCACGCTCACTTCGCCGCGTGCGGTGTCTACATTGCCAGCCGCCCAAGCGCTGCTGAGCCAGATGCCGCCGCCCAAACCTGCGGCCAGCGCAGCAATCAGTCGTTGTTTTTTTCATGATGATCATTCCTCAGCCCTAGTTTGCGATTAGCGTGTGAAGAGATTGTCAGTGGGTAAATTATCAAACTGCCACGCAGCGCCGGATTGACTCAGCACCACTTGCATGCTGCCGCGCTCGACCACAGCTGCGCCCGTGCTGGCACGCAAGAAGCGCTTTTCCCATTTGAAACTAAGGGCCTGCGGCGAGCCGCCCGCTGCGCCCTGCACTTGAACATCGCTCAGAGTCACGCGGGGTTGGCGCTGATCGTTTGCGGCGCGGCGAGCTGCATCGAGCAGTGAATCGCGCCCGATGAACCGAGCGGGCAGCATGGATTCCAGCGTTTTGACTGAGCCATTTTCGTAGTCTTTTATTGCCGCTTCCAATGCCTGTTGTGCAGTTGTTGGGGGCAGAGCTTGGAGCAAGCGCTCCGCAAGCCGCCAAGCTGCAAATTGCTATTAATAGAATAGCATTTAGCGCATATTTCATGCCGGCTAACCGCCAAAAATGCTTAAAAAAGAAAAAGCTTGAAGAGAAGAGAAGGTCACCAGTTGTAACTCCCTTGCACCCCAAGGATGCGTTCATCGACTTGTAAGGTGAGATCGCCGTGGTTACGTCGATTGACTTTTGCATAGCCCTTGAGCTGCCATTGTGGCGTGAAGGATTTTGTCCAATCCAAATTCACTGTGGTGGTGGCTAATTGCGGTGCACCAAGGGTGGGCTGCTAGGTATTTTGCCGCTATAATCCCAGCAGCAATTGGCCTAGCCAAGTGCTGCTGGCAGTGAGGTTCAGGCCATACTGTGTGCTCCGCGATTGGCCGCCGGTGGCGAGTAGTTTCTGGGTCTGCTCTCCGGCAAAGCTTTGCAAGCCAATGGTCCAGGAGGCCTGCTTTTCGCTGCTTGCATCGTTCCAGCTGCGGCCAAGGTTCAGTTGCCACTGCTGATTGTCCACATCGCTCGCGGGATTGGCTCTGCTCCTGCTATGACCTTGGCCAATACCGAGGCCTGCGCTTCACAAACCTGAGCCGTAATTCAAATTGATTTGTGTGGTGTCGTTATTGCTAGCATTGCCTAAGGCATCGTGGGCTTTGTTAAGGGTGTCAGACAGCGAGAGCATGAGGCCAGTGATACTGGTAAAACTGTAGCTCAGGCGGTTGCTGACCGTCTCTAGATCGCTACTGCTGGCGGGTGCGAGTGCCGTTGCCGCGACCCGCGTGGTGGCATCGCGCAAGTCAATGCTCCAGTTAAGTTGCGGCGTGATCGGCCAATCCGCGCCGACATACCACTCCTTGATGCCGGGTGCCACCGTTTGCGCGAGCGAGGCAAACTTGGCGTCCAAATCATGAAAGCCAAAGCGCAGGCCGATGCCGCTGCTGGCAAAACGGTAGATGCCATCGATCACGAAGGCATGGCCATTTCGGTCAAGGCCGGTGAGTTTGTCTTCGGTGTCTGCGGCCGCAAGCTCCGAAGTGAGTTGAAAACCGCCTTGCGCGTACTTCATTCCTGCACTAACGACTTGACCGCCCAAGGCGGGAGTGCCAACAGGAAGCGTGGCTGAGCCGAGGCGATCATCGTAGGTTTGCAGCGTTGCAAACGCGCTGAACGCGCTGCTATAGGCATATTCCGCCTTAACAGCCATTACATCGCGCAGATAGCGCGTGCGCGGCGGCAGCTTGTCAAGCGCATCGCGCTTAAAGAGCGCCTCCCAACTCTCGGCCACCGAGCCTGCGACGCCCGTGATCGTCAAGCCCCCCATTGCTTGGCCATCAAGGCACCGCGCAGCCCTAGGTTAGATGAGAGGCCAGAAAAGTTAGCCACCACATCGCCAAACGCCAGCTGGTAACCAACGCCAGCTCGCCCCATTTGGAAGCTATTGATCTGGTTGGCATAGCGCGCGATCACAGTGCGGTCATTAGTACCTGTGAGCACGCCTTGCAAATACGTCACATCCTGCTCAGGCGATTGCGTGCGCACGTCACCCTGAAATACGGCTTTGCCAAAATCATTTTCGCGAAGTGGGCTCAGTGCCGCGTTGCCGCTGGGGTTTTTGATGTCAACCCGATACGCGTCCACCGTGATGCCGCCATGAAACTCGATTTGACCTTGCGGATTCACGCTAGCTGCTTGGCCGGTTTGCTGCTGCCAGCTTTTGAGCACTTGATCGTTGGCTTGCTGATAGCCCGCATCGGCCGCGGGCGTTTGTGCCCATGCGCCGGATGCGCCGCATACCCACGCACAAGCCAAGGGAATCCAGCGTCGTTTCATGTGTGCATGCTTCATGCAGCTCTCCGCGAATAGATGAATTGTGCTTGAGCCTAACCGACAGAAGGTGGATTGACAACCCCCCAAAGTGAGTCCGTGACCCAATCTCGCACCCCCTCTTTGGTGAATGTGGCAAGCGCACTTCTTGTGCTGAAATGCTCGCATGCAGAATTCTGGTTCAGCTCCTACAGCCACCGACCCGCGCGTTGACCTTGAGCGAGTTGACTTGCTGATCCGCGGCTTCAAGCTCGCAATCGTTTCGACCTTAGCTGGACCGGCATTGGTGGCGTGGCTGTTTGAGTCAATGATTGGCATTTGGCAATCGTGGGGCGTGGTTGTACTCGTTTATGCCTTACACGCAGAGCGCTTTTTCTTTTTTTGGCGCTATGAAAAAGCCAGGGGACAAGATGTTTTTGCGCCTACCATTTGGATGCGCGGCGTGGCCATTCGCCTAGGCGTGATGGGTTCCGTACTTGGTTTGTGGATGCTGGCGAGCACCTTAAGCTGCAATGACACAGCGATTTTCTACGCGCTGACGCTTGGCGCGATCATGGCGGCTGGTGCGCTGACGCAGTTTTGCATTTTCGCGCCCGCAGTTTGGGCCTTCGTAACGCCTTTTATCTTGGGAAGTGCGTTCCAGATGATGTGGCTCGGAATCCAAGGCAGCAAGCTTGGCTGAGTGAGCGCTGTGTACCTAGCGGTGTATCGGGCAGTGCTGGTGGCAGCGAGCGTTCGCTTCTCGCGAGTCATGCAAAGTGATTTAACGCAGCGATTCAGAAACGAATCGCTCGTATCCCAACTGCAGGTTGAAAAGCATAAGGCCGAAGCTGCTAGCGAAGCTAAAAGCCGATTCTTGGCTGCAGCAAGTCATGATTTGCGTCAACCCGTGCATGCGGTCGCGCTGCTGGCCAGCGCCCTGCAAGATCAAAGCTCAGACAGCGGGCAACGCGACTTGCTCTCGCGCTTGCAAGGCGGCGTCGCGCACTTTGCAGATGTGGTGGATGAGGTGCTGGATGTAGCCCGGCTTGACGCGGGAGCGGTGCCGGTCAATTGGCAGGCAGTGCGTGTGCAGGATTTGCTGGATCGTGTTGATAGCACCTATCGAGCGCTTGCGCAGGCCAAGGGCTTGGCGCTGTTGATCCGGCCATGCGGCGAGGGAGGTGCTGCGGTGCGAGCCGATGCGGCCTTGCTCTGGCGTGTGTTGTCAAACCTCGTGAGCAATGCGGTGCGCTACACCGAGCAAGGCACCGTGCTCGTTGCGGTGCGGCGAGCGCATGTGAGTGGTCAGCCCAGTCAATTGGCGTGGCGCTTTGAGGTGCGCGATTCGGGGCCGGGCATTGCCGCTGAACAGCAGCGCTTAATTTTTGAGGAGTTTTATCAGCTGCACAACCCGCAACGCGATGCCAAGAGTGGGCTGGGCTTGGGCTTGGCGGTAGCGCAGCGTATGGCTCAGCTGATGAATTCTCAGGTGCGGGTGATATCACAACTCAAGCGAGGCGCTACATTTTCAATAGCACTTTGCACAGATTTTATGCCGGCTGAAGCATCAAAAAGCATCAAAAATGCGGCACGTAATACACCCTTAGCTCATCTGCGCGTGCTCGTGGTGGACGATGATGCTGCTTCACGCGAAGCCATGGGTGCGCTGCTGGCCAGCTGGGGCTTGAGTGCTCAGTTGGCCAGCAATACTGCAGAGGCTGTGCAAGCGGTTCAAGGCTTAATCAAACTCCCGCAAGATCGTACCGTGCTGCTCACCGACCATTGGTTGGCAGGCGGAGAAGATGCGTTTTCTGTCGCGCAAGCGGTGCAACATGCTGCGGGTGGGCAGACCGTGCATGTGGCGGTGTTTACGGGTGATATCCGTCCGGAGCTTCGCGAGCAAGTGCAATCACAAGGCTGGTTTTTTGCGCCCAAGCCGGTACGAGCGCTGGCTCTGCGGCTGTGGCTGGAGTCTTTGCCGATGCAAGAGGTGTCAGCATGAAAAGCGGCAGCGTGC
>JBJTSL010000137.1:0-2319 GCA_046076625.1 Allobrachymonas sp. | reverse complement strand
GCCTTTGCCTTGGTTGCTTTGGCGGTGGTTCATCTCGGCTGCATTATTGGGCATGCTGGGCTGCGTATTGGCGTTTGCGATGCGAGTCGCGGCTTGGGAACGTTGGGCTTGGGTTCGCTGGTATGAAAAATCAATCTTTGGCTGGCTCGCTGTTTATATTCTGCTGAGTGCACTTGTTTGGTACGGCGACGATTTAGCCTTTACTGCATTGCTCTGGGTGCAAAGGGTGTTTTCGGTCTTGATACTCTTGTTGGTTATTTTTTATGTGGCCAAAGAATGGCGAAGCCGCGATCGCGCGGTGAAACTCATGATCGCAGCCATGATTTTGCATATGATGGTCGGCATACGAGATTTTTGGATCACGCAGGGGCGCTCGTTTGATGCAATGTCCACGAATATCCCTGCTTTGGGTTACGCAGCCGTGATGTTTTACATCGTGATCTCTCGTTTTCGCGCTGCATCGGCTCAGGCGCGCGAGCTGATGCACACACTGGAGGCGCGTGTTGCCCTGCGAGAAGCAGAATTGGCTGCCAGCTACAGCCAACTTGAGCAACTGGCTCGCGCGCAAGCGCAGGAGCAAGAGCGCACGCGCATCCTGCGCGATATGCACGATGGCGTAGGCGCGCATATCAGCGCTGCCATCCGGCAAGTCGAGCATGGGCAGAATGATCCAGGATCAGGCAGCCAAGCCCAGCGCACCGAGCTCTTGCAAACCCTGCGCGATTCGCTCGACCAACTCAAACTCTCCATCGACGCGATGCATTTGCAGGCGGGCGATATCACCGCGCTGCTGGCCAATCTGCGCTACCGCTTGGAGCCGCGTTTGCAACGCAGCGGCATCGAGTTGGAGTGGGCGGTAGATCTGCTGCCTGAGCAGCCGCAGTTTGACCATGCCGCTTTGCGCCAATTGCAATTCATGCTGTTTGAATCGTTTTCCAATGTGCTCCAGCACTCAGGCGCAAGCCATCTGCGGTTGGCGGCCAGCGAGAAGGCAGGGCGTATCGGCATTTCACTGACCGACAACGGGAAGGGCTTCGACCCGAACCAGCCCTCGCGCGGCCTAGCGTCGATGCGCGAGCGTGCCAAAGCGATTGCTGCGACTGTCACAATCCACAGCAAAGAAGGTGAAACCAAGGTGGAAATTTCATGGTCCGCGGCGCATAAAGCAACGGTTTAATACCTTTTCATTCTTTTGATTGGAGCAGTCATCATGGGTTTACTCGATTCAGTTCTCGGCGCGGTCATGGGAGGTGCGCAGCAACAAGCGGGCGGCGCGGGCGGCGGCTTGGCCGCCTTACTTCCCGTGGTCACTGAAATGCTAGCCAACGGAGGCCAACAAGGCGGCTTGGGCGGCCTGATGGAAAAATTTAACCAAGCTGGTATGGGTGATGTGATGGGTTCATGGGTCGGCAAAGGCGAGAATATGCCGATCAGCGCTGACCAACTCAGCCAAGTGTTGGGTTCGGGCGCAATTGGCGATATCGCGGCCAAGCTCGGTGTGGATGCCAACCAAGCTGGCGGCATGCTGTCGCAAGTGCTGCCCGGTTTGATTGACCAGCTCACCCCGGATGGCCAAGCGCCCGCCGGCGGTTTGGGGGGTGCGGGTGATTTGATGGGTATGCTGGGTAAGTTGATGCAGAAGTGATTTCCTTTTGCATCTGCCCGAACAGCGCCTCTTGGCGCTGTTTTTTTTGGCGAATCGTTATCAGCTTTTTGGGGCGGTAGCCGGCGCGTTTGTTGCGTGAATTGCTATGATTTTTGAAGTAAATCGGCTGATTTGCAGAGAGTTACTTTGGCACAGAGCGCCTGCCCCAATACAAATCGCAGGCCACGCAAACCGTCCGACCGAGAAAAATTCGCTCAAGCGCCACTAAAGTGCACACCAAGCGAAATCTCAACGCGGCAAATCGCTAAACCCCATCAAGAACTCATCGACAGCCCGCGCCGCCTGCCGGCCCTCACGAATCGCCCAGACGACGAGCGACTGACCGCGGCGCATGTCGCCGGCCGCAAACACCTTGGGCACATTGGTGGCGTAGCCGCCAGTGAACTCGGTGCTGGCTTTCGCATTGCCTCGTGCATCTTTGTCGATGCCAAATGCATCGAGCACGCTGGCCACGGGGGAGACAAAGCCCATGGCGAGGAAGACCATATCAGCTTTGTAGGTTTTCTCCGTGCCGGGGATTTCCGTGAGCTTGCCGTCTTTCATTTCGACATGCACGGTTTTGAGACCCGTGAGCTTGCCTTTTTCGCCAATGAATTCTTTGGTGGAAATGGCAAATTCGCGGGTGCAGCCTTCTTCGTGGCTGGAGCTGGTGC
>JBJTSL010000136.1:0-9684 GCA_046076625.1 Allobrachymonas sp. | reverse complement strand
GACAGTTGCAGACACACGGGCGCAGCCGCCGGGTCTGCAAGCCTTGGTGCGCGATGTACCCGCTGCTCAGTTCAGGCACGTGCAGCAGTGGAGTGCTGACTTGGTGGAAGGTACTGACTTTCGCGCTGTGTGCCGTAGCCCCGGTTTGTCACCTTCGCAAATTACTCCTGTTTTGGGAGCGGTACACGCAAAGGGTGTAAAGGCTTGGGGCGAATTAGACCTATTTTGGATGGGGTTACAGTCGCTCAAAGCGTCGCAGCAGTATGAGCCGCAGGTGTTGGCTATCACGGGCACGAATGGCAAGACCACGGTGACCTCACTCACCGGGCAATTGGTGGAGCGTGCAGGTAAGACGGTGGCGGTGGCCGGCAATATCGGCCCAACCTTGCTGGATACCTTGAGTGCAAAAATGGCTGCGAAAAGCCTGCCCCAAGTGTGGGTACTGGAGCTGTCCAGCTTCCAGCTTGATGGTGTGCAGGATTTCATGCCCGTGATGGGCGTGGTGCTCAACCTCACGCAAGACCACCTAGACTGGCATGGCGATATGGCTTCGTATGCTGCTGCGAAAGCGCGCGTGTATGGTGCACATAGTCCGCAAGCGCCTGCCATGTTGCTCAACCGTGATGATGCGCAGGTGATGGCTTTGCGTGCGCCTTTGCTCAAAGGCAAAGTACAGCGTAGCGACATCACGTTTGGCGTAGACCCGCCCCAGCGCCCCGGCGACTATGGTCTGGAATCGGTCAATGGCATGACTTGGCTGGTGCGCGCACTGGAAGCGGATGAAACGCAAAAGCGTCGCAAAGGCGAAGACATCGAAATCCATTTGCAGCGCCTCATGCCAGCCGATGCGCTGCGCATCCGTGGCCGGCACAATGCCCTCAATGCATTGGCGGCTTTGGCTTTGGCCAGCGCGGCAGGTTGTCAGTTGTCGCCCATGCTGTATGGCTTGCGTGAATACCGGGGCGAGCCGCACCGGGTGGAGCCTGTGGGCATCGTCGGTGATGTGGAGTACTTCGATGACAGCAAGGGCACAAACGTCGGCGCGACAGTTGCTGCCTTGGCGGGCTTGGGGGCAGATCGCAAGATCGTGGTGATTTTGGGCGGCGATGGCAAAGGGCAGGATTTTTCGCCTCTGGCGCAGCCAGTGTCCCTCTATGCGCGTGCTGTGGTTCTGATTGGCCGTGATGCACCCTTGATTGAAGAGGCTTTGCAAGGCACAGGTGTGAGCTTGCAAAACGCTGGAACTTTGCAAGAGGCAGTTCAGAGGTCAACTGAGCTGGCGAAAGTGGGTGATGCCGTCTTGCTCTCTCCGGCTTGCGCAAGCTTTGATATGTTCACTGGCTACGAGCACCGCGCCCAAGTATTTGTTGAGGCCGTACAAGCGCTCGCGCTTGACGCGGGCGTCAGCTTGGAAAGTCAAGCATGAGCGAGTTGAGCGCATCTTCATGGCGGCAGCGCTGGGCTGACAAACTCAACGCTTGGGCGGGAGGAGATACGCTGCCCGTGCGCACCGATTTGGGCGCAAGCAGTAAGGGCATGGCCAGCGTGATGGGTGTTGACAAAGCGCTGCTATGGTCGATTGCCACTTTATTGATTTGGGGCTTGATCATGGTGTATTCGGCCTCGGTCGCGTTGCCAGACAACCCGCGCTTTGCCAAATACAGCCACGCGCACTTCTTATGGCGGCATGCGTTCTCTCTCGTGATTGCGCTGAGTGTGGCTTTGCTGGCGTTTCAAATTCCTGTGCAGACTTGGGAGCGCATCGCGCCATGGCTGTTTGTGGCTGCTCTGCTGATGTTGATCTTGGTGTTGATTCCGGGCATTGGCAAAGTGGTCAATGGTGCGCGGCGCTGGATTTCTCTGGGTTTCATGAATTTCCAGCCGTCGGAGTTGGCCAAATTCGCAGTGCTTCTTTATGCAGCGGACTACATGGTACGCAAGATGGAGGTGAAGGAGCGGTTCTTCCGCGCTGTGCTCCCGATGGCAGTGGCCATTGGTGTGGTAGGTTTGTTGCTGTTGGCCGAGCCCGACATGGGGGCTTTCATGGTGATTGCAGTGATTGCCATGGGGATTCTGTTTTTGGGCGGCGTGAATGCAAGGATGTTTTTCCTCATCGCTGCCGTGGTGGTGTTGGCCTTTGCAGCCATGGTGTGGCTCTCTGATTGGCGGCGTGAGCGGATTTTTGCTTACCTCAATCCGTGGGATGAAAAACATGCTTTGGGTAAGGGCTACCAGCTCTCGCATGCCCTGATTGCGATTGGCCGAGGCGAAGTGTTTGGCGTGGGCTTGGGCGGTAGTGTGGAAAAGCTGCATTGGTTGCCCGAGGCGCACACAGACTTTTTGCTAGCGGTGATTGGTGAAGAGTTTGGATTGGTCGGTGTGCTGCTGATCATTGGTTTGTTCTTCTGGATCGTACGCCGAATCATGCACATTGGCCGACAGGCGATTGCCTTGGATCGTGTGTTTGCCGGTCTGGTGGCGCAGGGCGTGGGCATTTGGATTGGTTTTCAAGCCTTCATCAACATGGGTGTGAATCTGGGCGCATTGCCTACCAAAGGTTTAACTTTGCCGCTGATGAGTTATGGTGGCTCGGCGATTTTGATGAATTTGGTGGCTTTGGCGGTGGTGTTGCGGGTGGATTACGAGAACAAACAGCTCATGCGTGGAGGCCGTGCATGAAAACGGCGCTCATCATGGCAGGTGGCACGGGCGGCCATATTTTCCCCGGCTTGGCCGTGGCCGAGGCCTTGCGGGAGCAGGGTTGGCAGGTGGTCTGGTTAGGCGGGCCTAGCAGCATGGAATCTCGCCTCGTGCCTGTGCGTGGCTTCAGGTTTGAGCAGATTGATTTTTCAGGTGTACGGGGCAAAGGTCTTGTTACGTTGGCATTGCTGCCCTTGCGTATTCTCAAAGCCTTTTGGCAAAGCATTCAAGTGGTGAGGCGCGTGAAGCCTCATGTGGTGTTGGGCATGGGGGGTTACATCACTTTCCCCGCAGGCATGATGGCCGTGTTGCTCGGCAAACCTTTGATCTTGCATGAGCAAAACTCGATTGCTGGCATGGCCAACAAGGTGCTCGCGGGTGTGGCAGATCGCATCTTCACCACATTCCCCGGCGTGTTTGCCAAGGGCCAGTGGATCGGCAATCCGTTGCGCAAAGAATTTTTGCTGCAAAGCCCGCCTGAGGTGAGGTTTGCAAAGTGTGAAGGCGTGCGCAAATTGCTGGTGATTGGTGGCAGCTTGGGGGCGAAAGCCTTGAATGAAACCGTGCCGCAGGCCTTGGCCTTGATACCTGAAGATCAGCGTCCGCAAGTGATTCATCAGGGCGGCGAAAAGCAAATGGACTTCCTGCGCGCCAGCTACGCAGCCGCAGGTGTGCACGCAGAACTCACGCCTTTTATTGCTGATACGGCCCAAGCCTTTGCAGAAGCTGATTTGGTGATTTGCCGCGCAGGCGCATCCACAGTGAGCGAAATTGCGGCTGTGGGTGCAGCAGCGATTTTTGTGCCCTTTCCGCATGCGGTGGACGACCATCAAACCCGCAATGCAAAATTTTTGAGTGAACAAGATGCGGCAGTGCTGCTGCCACAAAAGGATATGACGCCTCAAAAACTAGCCAATATGCTACAAAAAAGTGAGCAAATTACGCTGAATTCGTACCGGGAAAAGGCCTATTCTTTAAGGAAAAAGGATGCTACAGAGCAAGTGGTTAGAGCTTGCGATGAACTGGCAGGAGATGACACATGAAACACGCCATTCGCCATATACATTTTGTGGGCATCGGTGGTGCTGGCATGAGCGGCATTGCCGAAGTGTTGCTTAATTTGGGCTACGCCATTTCAGGCTCCGACATGAGCGATGGCCCGGTATTGCAGCGCTTGGCAGCTTTGGGTATCAAAACTGCCGTGGGTCACAGTGCCAGCAACTTGGCCGATGTGGATTGCATCGTAACCTCCACGGCAGTCAAAACAGATAACCCCGAAGTGCTGGCGGCGAGGGAGAAACACATCCCTATTGTGCCGCGCGCAGTGATGCTGGCCGAGCTCATGCGCATGAAGCAAGGCATTGCAATTGCCGGCACACATGGAAAAACCACGACGACTTCCCTTGTGGCCAGCGTGTTGGCGCAAGCGGGGCTGGACCCGACCTTCGTGATTGGCGGGCGGCTCAACAGTGCGGGTGCGAACGCTAAACTCGGCTCAGGGCAGTTCATTGTGGTGGAAGCCGATGAATCCGATGCTTCTTTCCTGAATTTGTTGCCCGTGATGGCCACGATCACCAATATTGATGCCGACCATATGGACACCTATGGCCAGAGCATGGATAAGCTTAAGGCGGCGTTTGTGGATTTTCTGCACCGCATGCCCTTTTATGGCGCTGCGGTACTGTGTGTGGACGATCCCGGCGTGCAGAGCATCTTGCCGCAGGTGGCCAGACCCATCACCACCTATGGTTTGAGCGAAGGCGCACAGGTGCGCGCGATGAATGTGCAACCCGCGCAAGGCCAAATGCGCTTTACCGTACAGCGACGAAATGGGGTCAGTCTGCCTGATTTGCAGATCACTCTGAATTTGCCCGGTGAGCACAATGTGCGCAATGCACTGGCAGCGATCGCGATTGCCACTGAGTTGGACGTGCCCGATGCCGCCATCCAGCAGGCCCTGTTGGAATTCAAGGGTGTGGGGCGGCGCTTCCAGAGCTATGGCGATGTGCCCGTGAAGCCAGGCAACGGTGACGGCAATTTCCGCGTGATTGACGACTACGGGCATCACCCGGTGGAAATGGCTGCCACCCTAGCGGCAGCGCGAGGCGCGTTTCCGGGTCAGCGCATCATTCTGGCCTTTCAGCCCCACCGCTACAGCCGTACTCGGGATTGCTTTGAGGATTTTGTCAAGGTGCTAGGGGAGGCGGATTTGGTCTTGCTCAGCGAAGTCTATGCCGCTGGCGAAGCGCCAATCGTGGCGGCAAATGGCCGCGCTTTGGCGCGCGCGCTGCGTGTGGCGGGCAAGGTCGAGCCGGTGTTTGTGGACGCGATTGAGGCCATGCCGCAGGCCGTGATGAATGCCGCGCGCGCTGGAGATGTGGTCATTTGCATGGGCGCAGGCTCGATCGGCGCGGTGCCTGGGCTGGTAGCTGCTACGAAGTTAATAGCAAAAACGCTACAAAAATGAGAGTTTCTACAAAAAATGCTACAAAAACAGGAGCATATTGCGTAATAATCGTAAGCCATCCTACTTCAAAAACATGAGCAATCCATCCAACATCGGCAAGACAGCAGTGCTGTATGGCGGCGCTTCGTCTGAGCGCGAGGTCTCGCTTATGTCAGGCCAAGGTGTATTGGCAGCCTTGCGCGCCAAGGGGGTGGACGCGCATGCTTTCGACCCCGCCGAACGGGATTTGAGCGAGCTCAAGAAACAGGGTTTCGAGATTTGCTTTATTGCCCTGCATGGCCGCCATGGAGAAGATGGCACGGTGCAAGGCGCACTTGAATTGATGGGAATTCCCTATACCGGCTCAGGCGTCATGGCCTCTAGCTTGGCGATGGACAAGATCATGACCAAGCGCGTGTGGCGTTCCGAAGGCCTCCCTACGCCTGATTGGCGCATGGTACACAGCGGGCAGGAAACGCGCGCTGCCTTGGCGCAAATCGCAGGCGAAGGTCAGCCCATGATTGTCAAACCTGCCCGAGAAGGCTCAACCATCGGTTTAGCCAAGATCACGGAAAGTGGCCAATGCGATGCAGCTTACCAATTGGCTTCCAAACACGATCGCATGGTGCTATGCGAGCAGTTCATTGCGGGCGATGAAGTGACGTGTCCCGTGTTGGGCCATGGGGACGACGCAATCGCCTTGCCGGTGATCCGCATCGTGGCACCCGGCGGCAACTACGACTACCACAACAAGTATTTTGGCAATGACACCCAGTATCTTGTGCCTTGTGGTTTACCCGAAGGCGAAGAGCAGCAGATTCAGCAGATCGTACTTCAAGCTTATCGCAGCTTAGATTGCCGAGGCTGGGCGCGTGCCGATGTGATGATTGATGCCACGACACGCAAGCCCTACTTGCTGGAAATCAATACCAGCCCTGGCATGACTGGGCACTCGTTGGTGCCAATGTCGGCCAAGGCTGCTGGTATCAGTTATGAGGATCTGTGCTTGCGCGTCCTGCAAACCGCTAGCCTAGATGGAGTGCGCGGATGAACTCAGCCCTCTTGCGCCATACAGAATCTGTGCCTTTGGATGTTCGCCTGATGAACATCGCCGCGGTTGGCTTGGCCTTGATGGCTGGTGTGGCTGCACTCAGCTTGGTGGCGCGATGGACCTTGGCGCATCCTGTGTTCGGCGTGACGCGAATCACGGTGGAAGGTGATACCGCGCACCACAGTGCAGTGTCATTGCGGGCCAATGTGGCAGCGCGCATCACTGGCAATTTTTTCACGTTGGATTTGGCGCAGGTCAGAAGCGTGTTTGAGAGTGCGCCTTGGGTACGCCGCGCCACGGTGCGGCGCGAATTTCCCAACCGCTTGCGCGTTACGCTGGAAGAGCATCGCAGCATGGGCTTTTGGGGGGTAGACACCGAATTGCGCATGATCAACTCTCATGGTGAAATTTTTGAAGCCAATGCGGGCGAGGCAGAGAGTGAAGATCTACCAAGATTGGTGGGCGCAGACAACCAATCCCAATCCATGCTTCAGATGTACCGTCAGTTGCAGTTGGCTTTACAGCCTTACAACGCCACCGTGGAGCAACTGAATTTGTCCAATCAAGGGGCTTGGTCGATGCAATTGGACACGGGCACTCAGATGGAATTGGGGCTGGGCTCGCAACAGCACGTACTCACGCGCCTGAAGAAGTTTCTGGCCAGCCATAGCCAAGTGCTCGCCACTTACCAGCGCAGTGGCTTGGATCGCGTGGAATCGGTCGATTTGCGCCATGCGCAAGGTTATGCCATACGCGTGCGGGGTGTTTCGACCTTGGTGGCCACGCCCTCAGACAAGTGAGAAAAGACATGGCAAAAGAATACAAAGATTTGGTGGTGGGCTTGGACATCGGCACGTCAAAGGTGATGGCGGTTGTGGCCGAGGTTCTGGCGGGCGGTGAACTCAAGCTGGCAGGCCTGGGTGTGGCGGCAGGTAATGGCCTCAAGCGTGGCGTTGTGGTCAATATTGATGCCACAGTGCAAAGCATCCAAATGGCTTTGAAAGAAGCGGAGTTGATGGCGGACTGCAAGATTGGCCGCGTCTATACGGGCATCACCGGCAGCCATATCCGTGGCATCAATTCGAGCGGCATGGTGGCTGTGAAAGACCGTGAGGTATCGGCTGCAGATGTGGCGCGCGTAGTGGAAACGGCGAAGGCTATCAACATTTCCACCGATCAGCGGTTGCTCTTGGTCGAGCCGCAAGAATTTGTGATCGACGGGCAGGATGTGCGTGAGCCCATCGGCATGAGCGGCATTCGATTAGAAGCCAAGATTCACTTGGTCACCGGTGCGCAAAGCGCGGCGGAAAATATCATCAAGTGCGTGCGCCGCTGCGGTTTGGAAGTGGAGCAACTCATGCTGAACCCGCATGCCTCGGCCAAGGCGATTTTGACTGATGATGAAAAAGACTTGGGCGTTGCTTTAGTCGATATTGGGGCCGGCACAACAGACGTGGCGATCTTCACTGGCGGTGCGATTCGTCATACGGCAGTGATCCCGATTGCTGGTGATTTGATTACCAGCGATATCGCGATGGCACTGCGCACGCCCACCAAAGACGCGGAAGATATCAAGGTGGAAAGCGGCTGCGCCAAGCAATTGCTGGCCGACCCGCAAACCCAAGTGGAAGTGCCCGGCTTGGGTGACCGTGGCCCGCGCATGCTGGGCAAACAGGCCTTGGCGGGCGTCATTGAGCCGCGTGTGGAAGAAATTTATCAGCTCGTGATGCAAGTGATACGCGATTCTGGTTATGAAGAAGTTTTGTCCTCCGGCATCGTCATCACAGGTGGCAGTGCGGTGATGCCGGGTATGGTGGAGTTGGGCGAAGACATTTTCCTCAAGCCCGTGCGCAGAGGCATTCCGCAGTACAGCGCGGCCTTGGCCGATATGGTGGCGCAGCCGCGCGCCGCCACCGTGATGGGGTTGTTGGAAGAGGCCCGCATGGCGCGTATGCGTGGCTACAAGGTGGCGAAAAACAGCGGTGCGATGAAGGGCGCTTTCTCGCGCTTCAAAGATTTTGTGGTGGGAAATTTTTGATGTTCAGAAAACTTTATCTCGCGGGCGCCAGCCCACCGCGACTTCCCGGTGCAGGGCCTGGCCTTGCATCCTCCCCGACAACACATTCGCAAACATTGAAGGAGATATCACATGGGAATTGAAATGATTGAAGTTGAAGAGTTCAACCAAGGCACACAGATCAAGGTGATCGGCGTGGGCGGCGGTGGCGGCAATGCTGTGGAGCACATGATTGCCTGTTCGGTGCAAGGCGTGGAATTCATAGCTGCGAATACCGACGCGCAAGCATTGGCGCGCAGCGCAGCGCATAAAACCATTCAGTTGGGCACTTCAGGCCTTGGTGCTGGCAGCAAGCCAGAAAAGGGCCGCGACAGTGCTCATACCGCAGAAGACGAAATCCGCAGCGCGATTGATGGTGCGCACATGCTCTTTATCACCGCAGGCATGGGCGGTGGTACAGGTACAGGAGCCGCGCCCGTGATTGCCAAAGTGGCGCGCGAGATGGGTATTCTCACCGTGGGTGTGGTTACCAAGCCCTTTGATTGGGAGGGTGGTCGCCGCATGAGCAATGCGGATGCAGGTTTGGCTGAACTCGAAGCCAATGTGGATTCGCTCATCGTGGTGCTCAATGAGAAGTTGCTCGAAGTTTTGGGCGACGACATCACACAGGATGAAGCTTTTGCGCATGCCAATGATGTGCTCAAGAATGCCGTCGGCGGCATTGCTGAGATCATCAATGTGCCCGGTCATGTGAACGTGGACTTTGAAGACGTGCGCACCGTCATGGGCGAGCCCGGCAAAGCCATGATGGGCACGGCTGCATCTAGCGGCCCAGACCGCGCACGCATTGCGGCGGAGCAAGCTGTAGCCTGCCCGCTTTTGGAAGGCATCGATTTGTCGGGAGCAAAAGGTGTGTTGGTGCTGATCACTGCTGCCAAAGGCTCATTGAAACTCTCTGAATCCAAGCTCGCGATGAATACGATCCGCGCTTACGCATCACCTGATGCGCATGTGATCTACGGTACGGCTTACGACGATAACTTGGGTGACAACATCCGTGTCACCGTGGTGGCCACCGGCTTGTCACGTCAAGGCGCGCGTCGCATTGCACCCCCGATGCAGGTCGTTCGCACAGGCACGGATGACGCTTTTGGCGCGCCCATGATTCCGACAGTGAATCAAGTGGTGGGGCAAAGCGCTCCAGGTCAACTAGGCATGGGCGCTGCGCAGTCTGGCTACAGTGGTGTGGAGATTCCCAGTGTCTGGCGTACCAATCGTACGCAAGCTACAGCCAAAGTCGATGCCTTGTCGGCAGGTGGTATGAACGATTTATTCGCTACACAGTTTGGCTAGTCCGCTTGCTTGCGCAAGAAGGCTGGAATCTCCAAATCGTCCATACCACCTGCCGACAAGGCATCGACTTTGGCTGTAGCTTGCGTACGATTGGTACGCCAGACACTGGGAATCTCC
>JBJTSL010000135.1:0-2886 GCA_046076625.1 Allobrachymonas sp. | reverse complement strand
GCTGGCGTGGACGTGGAAATCAAGTTGCAGTAAAGCGATAACAGAGACTGACTCAAACACCCGAGCCGACGCGCTCGGTTTTTTATTGCATTTTAAGTAAATTCGGCTGAACGCCGGCCCAAAATCAATATCAATCGCTATCAATGTTATAGCACTTGAGCTGGACTGCTCAGCGGTTTTGCAATTCGCGCATCAAATCAACGGCTTGCTCCACGCGTTCAACAGCATGGATCGTGAGCCCCTCGAAATCTTTCATTTGAGATTTTTTCGGTGCATTGGCTTTGGGGATGATCGCTACCGAAAACCCGAGTTTGGCAGCTTCCTTCAAACGCTCTTGCCCACGCGGTGCAGGGCGTACTTCCCCGGCCAAGCCCACTTCACCAAACGCGATGAAGCCCTTGGGCAAAGGCTTGCCCCGCAAGCTGCTGCTGATCGAGAGCATCACCGCCAAATCCGCGGCTGGCTCGCTGATGCGCACCCCGCCCACGGCATTGACGAACACATCTTGATCCGCACAGGCAATGCCCGCATGGCGATGCAAGACCGCAAGTAGCATGGCCAAACGATCACGATCCAGGCCCACCGACAGGCGGCGTGGCGATGGGCCACCGCCATCGACCAAGGCCTGAATTTCAACCAGCATCGGGCGTGTGCCCTCTAACGTCACCAGCACGCAACTGCCCGGCACGGGTTCACTGTGTTGAGAGAGAAAGATTGCGCTCGGATTGCTCACGCCTTTGAGCCCTTGCTGCGTCATGGCAAACACGCCGATTTCGTTCACCGCGCCAAAACGATTTTTGATGGCACGCACAAGGCGGTAACTCGAGTGCGTCTCGCCTTCAAAATACAGCACGGTATCGACCATGTGTTCCAGCACGCGCGGGCCCGCCAG
Organism: Allobrachymonas sp.; assembly: GCA_046076625.1. Taxonomy (GTDB): domain Bacteria; phylum Pseudomonadota; class Gammaproteobacteria; order Burkholderiales; family Burkholderiaceae_C; genus JANMDU01. Next base: position 1,994 of record JBJTSL010000135.1, on the reverse strand, counting down.
TGCGCCTTCCTTGGTCACATGCCCCACCAGCACAATGGCTGTGCCACTGCTTTTTGCAAAGCGCGTGAGATGCGCCGCACATTCGCGGACCTGTGCAACTGAACCGGGGGCGCTCGTGAGTTGGTCGGAATAGACGGTTTGGATCGAATCAATCACAGCAATTTGGGGCTGCTGCTGCACCAAAGTAGAGAGGATTTTCTCCAACTGGGTCTCAGCTTGGACTTGCACGGCGCTGTTGTCAATGCCCAGCCGCCTCGCACGCAGAGCCACCTGCGCCGCGCTTTCCTCGCCGGTCACATACAAGGTGCGCGTGTTGGCGCGCTGCATTGAATCCAATGCTTGCAACAGCAAGGTCGATTTGCCAATGCCTGGATCGCCACCGATGAGCACCACGCCACCGTCCACGATGCCGCCGCCCAGAACACGATCCAGCTCTTCTTGGCGAGTGGGGGTTCGTTCGAAATCCGTGGCTTCGATGTCTGAGAGAGCCTGTACTGGCGAGCTGCCGGCTAAGGAAAGCGGGGCGGCAAAGCGATTCTTGGCGGTGCTACTCGAGTCGTGCGCACTTTCGATCAGAGTGTTCCATGCCCCGCAGGCGGGGCATTTCCCCAACCATTTTGGCGTCGTTGCGCCACATTCGCTACATGAAAACAATGTTTTGTCTTTAGCCATGCACATAGTTTACTGTATTTAATAACAGCCTGAAGCCGGTGTTGCAAGTTAACGCGGAAAGCGTGTTGTGCAACGCTACTAGATCAGGTTATAATCCACGGCTCTGCGCATTTCGGCGTAGAGATTTTTAACAGTCTTTCGCTTTAGCTAGTCATCGGTAAGGTGACCAGTCGATACAACCAATTGAAGTGGTATCGGTGAAAGTTACGGAGAAAACAATGAGCAACAGCAACCGTTTGGGTTTGCTGGGTCGCAAGGTCGGCATGATGCGCGTTTTCACGGATGATGGGGATTCAGTTCCGGTCACCGTGGTCGATGTGTCTAACAACCGTGTGAGCCAAGTCAAATCGCAAGAAAACGACGGCTATGTGGCCTTGCAGGTCACATTCGGTCAGCGCCGCGCAAGCCGCGTGACCAAACCTCTGGCCGGCCATTTGGCCAAAGCTGGCGTCCAAGCCGGTGAAATCATCCAAGAATTCCGCGTGACCAACGATGTCGCAGCCGCTCACGCAGCCGGCTCGGTCATTGCTGCCCAAACTGTGTTTGCGGCTGGCCAGCAGGTGGATGTGCAAGGCACTTCGATCGGTAAAGGCTTCACTGGCACGATCAAGCGTCACAATTTCAGTTCGCAGCGCGCTTCGCACGGTAACAGCCGTTCGCACAATGTGCCCGGCTCGATCTCGATGGCTCAGGATCCTGGCCGCGTGTTCCCTGGTAAGCGCATGTCCGGCCACCTCGGTGACGTGACCAAAACCGTTCAAAATCTTGATGTGATCCGCATTGACGAAGCCCGTCAGTTGTTGCTCATCAAAGGCGCTGTGCCCGGATCTAAAGGTGGTTTTGTCACCGTGAGCCCGGCCGTCAAAGCCAAAGCCGTGAAAGGTGCCAAATAATGAAATTGGATCTCCTGAACGATCAAGGTCAAGCTGCTTCTCAGTTTGATGTGCCTGAAACCGTGTTCGGTCGTGAATACAACGAAGCGCTGATCCATCAGATCGTTGTGGCTTACCAAGCCAATGCCCGTCAAGGCACCCGCGCTCAAAAAGACCGCGAGCAAGTCAAGCACAGCACCAAGAAGCCGTTCAAGCAAAAAGGCACTGGCCGCGCACGGGCTGGTATGACGTCTTCTCCGCTGTGGCGCGGAGGCGGTCGTATTTTCCCGAACATGCCTGAAGAAAACTTCACGCAGAAAATCAACAAGAAGATGTACCGCGCCGGAATGGCCAGCATTTATTCCCAGTTGGCGCGCGAAGGCCGGTTGGTGGTGGTCGATTCGATCAAGGTCAAGCTGCTTCTCAGTTTGATGTGCCTGAAACCGTGTT
>JBJTSL010000134.1:0-2923 GCA_046076625.1 Allobrachymonas sp. | reverse complement strand
TGGTTGCGCCCAAGGCTAAAGCGGCAAGGGCTGAGAGGGTACGTCGTTTCATCATGGTCTCCTAGGGATAAAAACATAAGCAAAATTGGTATCTAGCCGGCATAAATTCTGCGCGTAATGCTATGTATTTAATAGCATTTGCATAACAAATAACAGTGGATCTGGCGGTGTCACATATGTACTCCCGTTTCAGCATCAAACAAATGCATATGTTCTTGCGCCAAATACACGGTCATGGTGTCGCCTGCTTTGCCGGGAAAGTTAGCCGGGCAACGCGCCACCATTTCGCTGCTGCCGATTTGGAAGGTGACCAAAGTTTCAGCACCCAGCGGTTCAGTGATGACGACTTTGGCCGCAGCGCTTGCGCTGCCTGTGTTGCCTTCGCTTGCGCTGCCAGCGCTGTTTTGCAAGCCGATATTTTCTGGACGAATGCCAAAGGTGATTTTTGCGGCTGACTTGCCTTGCAAATTAGCGGGCATCGGCAGCGCAACACCTGCGCCTAAATCTATCTGGCCGCCTTGCACTGTGCAGGGCACGAGATTCATCGGCGGCGAGCCGGTAAAACCTGCCACGAAAGTGGCGGCGGGCTGGTTATAAATCTCGCTGGGCGAAGCGTATTGCATCACCTTGCCGGCTGAGAGCACGGCGATGCGATCAGCCAGCGTCATGGCTTCGACTTGATCGTGCGTGACGTAAATGATGGTTGCACCCAAGCGCTGATGCAGTTTCTTGATTTCGCTGCGCATCTCACCGCGCAATTGTGCATCAAGGTTCGATAGTGGCTCATCAAATAAAAACACTTTCGGTTGCCGAACGATGGCGCGGCCAATGGCCACGCGCTGACGCTGCCCGCCCGAGAGTGCGCCGGGCTTGCGCTCAAGCATGTGGTCAATTTTCAGCAGCTTGGCGGCATCCATCACGCGGCGCTTGATCTCAGCCTCATCGGTGCCGCGCAAGCGCAGACCGAAGGCCATATTGTCATAAAGATTCTTGTGCGGATACAGCGCATAGTCTTGAAACACCATGGCAATATCGCGGTTGCGCGGCGGCTCATCGTTCACACGCTTGCCATCGATCTCGACGTCGCCACCGCTGATCGCCTCCAAGCCTGCAATCATGCGCAGCAAGGTGGATTTGCCGCAGCCGCTCGGCCCCACAAAGACGACGAACTCGCCATGCGTAATAGACAAATCCACACCGTGAATCACAGTGTTTTTGCCGTCATAGGATTTGACGACTTTTTTGAGTTCTACGGATGCCACAATTGCTGTCCTTGCCTTAGGTTTTGTCTCGCGTGTTTGCCTCAATAGCCTTGGGAGTGAATCTTGATGTCTTGCTGGCGAATGGTGGAAAGCACCGCCGCACAATTCCTCATCATTAAGCCCAGATCCGAGGCCACACCGATATAGTCAAAACCCGAAGCCCGATAGGTGGCCACCGCCTCTGGCGTGCCGCCCACTGTGCCTACGGGTTTACCTGCGGCGTGGCAAGCATTGACGCCTTCGGCCATCAGCGCCACCACTTCTGGATGCAACAAATTGCCCACATGCCCCATCGCACCGCTCAAGTCGCCAGGGCCAATGAACACACTGTCCACACCTTCCACGCTGGCAATCTCTTTAATGCGAGACATCGCCTCGGGCGTTTCAATCTGCACGATCACGCTCACGGCCTCATTGGCCACTTTGAAATAATCCTTCACCGTACCAAAGCGCGAGCCCCGGCTCATCGCGGCCATGCCGCGCACACCTTGCGGCGGGTATTTGGCGGCTGCCACAGCTTTCTTGGCTTCTTCCACGGTTTGCACAAACGGGAACATAAGCGTTTGCGCCCCCGCATCCAGCACGCGCTTGACCAGCACAGTATCGTTCCAAGGCACGCGCGTGATCGGCAGCATTGGCGTGCCCGCAATCGCTTGCAGCAAATGGATCACTTCCATCATGTCCAGCGGCGTGTGCTCCATATCCACCACCGCCCAATCAAAGCCCGCGCAGCCCATGGCCTCAGCCACGACCGGGCTGGCCGACATGACCCAAGAGCCAACGGGGTAACCGGCGGGGAGGTCTTGTTTAGCGAGGAGGGTTTTGAAGGGGTTTTGCATGGTTTTGTATCGTGCTGACGTTATTTTTTGAACGCAGAGGACGCAAAGGTTACGCAGAAGACGCAAAAAAGAAACAGCCAAATTTTGCTTTTCTCTTCTGCGATCTCTGCGAATTCTTAGCGTCCTCTGCGTTCAAAATGGTTTTCATTTTTATCCACCCAATGCTTAAAAAATCACCGGCTCAGGCGTATCGTCTACGCCTTGCAGGAAATCGAAATCGCAGCCCTCGTGCGCTTGCGTCACGTGGGCTTGGTAGAGCTTGGTGAAGCCGCGTTTGAAGGGCTGCACAGGCGGTTTCCACGCAGCGCGACGCTTGGCCAACTCGTCGTCGCTCACTTGCAGATGCAAGCGGCGCTGCTCCACGTTCACCTCAATCACGTCGCCCGTCTGCACCAAAGCCAAAGGCCCGCCGACTGCGCTCTCTGGCGAAATATGCAAGACACAAGCGCCATAATGCGTGCCGCTCATGCGGGCATCTGAGAGGCGCAACATATCGCGCACACCTTGCTTCAAGAGTTTTTTGGGAATCGGCAAACCACCCCACTCGGGCATGCCCGGTGCTCCCACGGGACCAGCGTTGCGCAGCACAAGTACGGTGTTCTCATCCACATCCAGCGACTCATCCGCCATAGCTTTGAGCATCTCCGGCTGGCTGTCAAACACCAAGGCTTTACCGGTATGTTGCAAATACTTTTTCTCGGCGGCACCGGGCTTCATGACTGCGCCATTGGGCGCAAGGTTACCCTTGAGCACAGCCAATGCGCCATCAGCAACGGGCTGATCGAGCGGGCGAATCACTGCCGCATCGTGCACCACGGCTTT
>JBJTSL010000133.1:0-4271 GCA_046076625.1 Allobrachymonas sp. | reverse complement strand
GATTGGTTTTGCCCGTTGGCCGCGCCACATAGGTGGGCACTTTGAAGCCCGCCACATCCACCATCACTTCGCCCACCGTGAGGCCATCCGAGGAGGTTTTGACTGCGGTTTGCGCCACCACGGTGCCCGCCGTGGCCGCATAGCCCACGCCCAATGCGCTGGTTTTAAGAACGGTACGGCGGCTGGGTGCTTGGCCTTCTGCGCTGTCCAAAAGGCTGGAAGCCTCTGCAATTTGGTTGTTGATGTTGAGCATGATCGGTCTCCATGAAATAATCTGGCAGTATGAACCTACCGAATCATCCAAGCAATACGGTGGGCCGATTCATCTTTAGAGGAAAACCCCATGCCCACACTCAAAGTCGAAATGCTCGAGGGCCGCACGCCTGAGCAAAAAACCGCGCTCGTCAAAGCGCTCACGCAGGCCGTCGTCGAGAGCTTGGGCTCCAAGCCTGAAAGCGTCGATGTGCTGATCTATGACATCCCCCGCCAAAATTGGGCGACGGGCGGCATCCAGTGGTCTGAGCGCCAGTAAAGAACCCATCGAATGACCCGAGGACAAAAAACCGGGCGCGGCCCGAATGGCTATTACGTCAAGGGCGAATTTGTCGCCGATGGCAGCGAACTCGACATGGAGCTCAAAGCCGAGTTTGACGGCAGCCGCGCCAAGCTGAAAGCCGAAAGCGATGCCCTGCAAAAGCTCGGCGTGCAATTGCTCGATTTGCCCGAATCACGCCTAAAAAAGCTCGATCTGCCCGAGAAGCTTTTTGATGCCGTGCAAGAGGCCAAACGCATCAGCAATTTCGAAGGCAAGCGCCGCCAGATGCAATACATCGGAAAGCTCATGCGCAAGGTGGATCCCGAGCCGATCCAAGCCGCAGTCGATGCCGCGAAAAAAGGCAGCGCCACCGAAACGCTTGCCTTGCACAAAGCCGAACAATGGCGCGATGATTTGATCGCTGACGAAGGCGCGCTCGAACGCTGGATGGCCGCGCACCCGCAAACCGATGCCCAGCACCTGCGCTCCCTCATCCGCCAAGCCCGCAAATCAATCGTGCCCGATGCCGCAGCCGGCGAAGCGCAGCGGCAAAGCAAGGTGTATCGGGAGATCTTTCAGCTCGTAAAAGCGGCTTTGCAAGCGCCGGAGGAAAACACGGATGCTGACGAGGACCCAGATCAGGAAAAATAAGAGACCGGCTAACGCATGAACGAGGAGGAAATGATGAAGAACTTGAAGAAGGTGCTGATCAACATCACAGCCATCGTCGGCTGCGTGGCTTTGCAGGCCGCGCAAGCGATGACGGTCGAGGTGCATGGCAATCAAGTCTTTGCAACGGGGCCAGTGGAAGATGATTTGCGCAAGTTTGAAGAAGCCTTTGCCAAGCCGGGCGTGGACACGGTGGTGCTCGTCAATTCGCAGGGCGGGGATTTATGGACGGGTTTGCGCGTGGGGCGACTCATTGCTGACAAAAAATTAAATACCGTGATCGCAGGCAGTTGTATTTCAGCCTGCTCCATCATGTTCATGGGCGGCAAGGAACGGCGGTTCTCTGATGCGTTCCGACCCACTCAAACCATGATCGGCATCCACGGTGCGCACAACAAAGACACCAAGCAAGTCGATGCTGCGGCGCAACCGCAGATTTACGCGTTTTATAAACAGAACATGGGCGAGAAATTCAACTCAGCAGTGATAAATCAAGCCCTGTATGACATGGAAGATGCAGGCTCGCTACTGCGCGTATTTGACCCTACGCGCAGCGCTAAAACCCTACCTTACCACTGCCGCTCCGCGCAAACCCCGCGCGACAAATGCAGCAAATTCGAGGGCATTGACGCGCTCAGCCTTGGCATCGTCACCTCCATCGAGCTGGTCAAAGTGAATTTGCCGGCTACTTTCAAACCCAGCAATACCGTCTTTGGCCGCGAGCTGACAGCCGACATCCATGACCTGCCCACGCTGCTGAGCGAAATCGCGGAAAACAAATGTCCGCTGCCTGCCTGCAAAGATCAGGTCAAGAAAATCACCGAGCGCAGCGAACATCGTGCCATCGCTACGGCCATCGTCAGCACAGGCCTTGGGCTGGCCAACAATGCAGACACGCCCGCTGGCGCTGCTGTGCGCGCAATCTACAACTGCAACCACCCTGCCAACCAACCCGCGCGATTGTGCGAGGTGAAAATTGTCAATGGCTTTGATGCAAACAATCTCTACATTGATGCAGATACTGTCCACACCAAAGCGCTTGCAGATATCAAAGTTCCCAGCGATAAGTTTTATGCCAGCGAAGAGTATGGTGGCAGCTTCGTCAAAGCGGATGGTTTGCGCACTGAAAAGTTCAACGACATCACCCCCAGCTCCCTAGAAGGCATCAAAACGGTAGGCACACAAGAATTAGCCAAATTACTGATCGGTGCGCAGCGCCCTGTGCTGATTGATGTTGCAGGCTTTTTTGACACGATTCCCGGTTCTATCGCGGTGCTGGGAGCGGGCGCGGCGCAAGCGGATGCCGCCAAAGACGCACCGATAGAAAGGCGTACAGAAGCCATGTTAAAGGCCGTTGCACCCGACCTGAGTCGCGCGATTGTCTTTTTCTGCACAGGTCGTAGCTGCTGGACATCGGCCAATGCCGCCATGCGCGCACGCAAGATCGGCTACACCCAAGTTCATTGGTATCGAGGTGGCATCGAAGCTTGGAAAGGTGCCAGCTTGCCTACTGCCAACGGTGTCGTTCGCGCCATCGCCAATTTATAGCTTGACTTCTTTTCTTCTACCATGCCCTCACATACACACGACCCCATCACCATTGGCATCGTCTCCATCAGCGACCGCGCATCGTCGGGCGTTTATGAAGACAAAGGTTTGCCGGCACTCAAAGATTGGTTGGGCAAAGCCTTGAAGAACCCTCTTCATTTTGAAGCGCGGTTGATTCCTGATGAAAAAGAACTCATCAGCCAAACGCTGATCGAGCTCGTGGATGCGGGCTGCTCGCTGGTGCTCACCACCGGCGGCACCGGTCCGGCTTTGCGCGATGTGACGCCAGAGGCCACGCTGGCCGTCGCTCATAAGGAGATGCCAGGCTTTGGCGAGCAAATGCGTCAAATCTCCCTGCGTTTCGTACCGACAGCGATTTTGTCGCGCCAATGCGCCGTCATTCGTGACAGAAGTCTCATCATCAATTTGCCGGGTCAACCCAAGTCCATCGCTGAAACGTTAGAGGGCATCAAAGCCGAAGACAATCCTGTTTCTGGTATCTTTTCTGCCGTGCCGTATTGCATTGACTTGATTGGCGGGCCTTATCTGGACACCCACGATGAGGTCTGCAAGGCCTTTCGGCCCAAGTCGGCGATTAGGCTGCAAACACCAACATAGGTGGGCGGGTCGTGTTCCAATCTGGGAATGCCCTTGGAAGTCTTGAATTCATATGTCTAATCTGCCGTTGCCCGCCATCAATACTGTGCTGACAGCTTCTCTTTTGATAGCGTTTGGTTTTGTACCCAGCGCATTCGCTGCCATTGCCAAGCCCACCGAGCCCTACATCAGCTACACCGTCAAGCCCGGAGACAAACTGCTGATCGTTTCGCGTACTTTGTTGGCTGATCCCAAACAATGGAATGCACTGGCGCACCTCAATGGCTTGAAAAACCCGAACGTGATCCGGCCAGGACAGGTGCTGGATGTGCCGCGCAGCATGGTCAATTTTGCGAATCAAACCAAGCTGGCTATTGGCGGCACGCTGCAAAGCGCCAATGGCTCGGTCACCATCAACGGCACTCCCGCACAAGCTGGCGTAGCCATTGCAGAAGGAGCGCAGGTGCAAACGGCGGCAGGCAGTTCCGCCGTGGTCAAACTCTCTGACGGCTCCACCGAGCAGCTCATGCCGCGCAGCTTGGCGCAGGTGGTGAGCTCGCATGGGTATGCCATGAAAGACCCGGCCAGCAGCATTTCTACCACTTGGTTCTCTGGTGCGATTCGCTTGGTGGAGGGCGTGATTGATGTCGCGGCCAACAAGCTGGCGCAGCGCAAAGAGCCCATGAACGTGACCACACCGACCTCTAACATCGGCATTCGCGGTACGCAATTCCGCGTGGCTTATGAAGACCCGGTGGCACGCACGGCGCGCGCTGAGGTGCTAGAAGGCCGGGTGCGGGCAGATAACCCGGCGCAAGCGGTGGGCGCCGATGTGGCTGGCGGTTTTGGCGTGGCGATCAAGCCTACTGAGCGTGAAGTGAAGGTGGTGGCCTTGCTGCCCGCAATGCCTGAAAGCGCCTTG
>JBJTSL010000132.1:0-13826 GCA_046076625.1 Allobrachymonas sp. | reverse complement strand
GTTTGCGCGTTGTCACCGCCACCACCAGCCACGGCAAAATCTTTCCACTTGTGGCCTTTGGCCTCCAGCATCTTTTTCAACTCCGCCACCGATTTGGCTTCGCCACCCGAAGTCCAGTAGTGCAGCACTTCCACTTCGGCAGCCTGAACGGCCACAGCGCCAAGAGCCAGTGCAGTCGCAGCGGCGAGTTTTGATAATTTCAACATACGTCGTCTCCTCGAAGAATCGGCCAATTCGTGAATAAAAATCGGCCTATCCATAAGCCTGCCCGCCCCATGCGGTCAGTTGTTTTAATTATTCTTTAATGTTTATGAATTTTCTCTCGGGGTTTTCCCGAAAAACTACATTTTCTTGATGCGCTCCACCATCTCGGTGGCGAACTCCACAAAGGCTGCACTGCCCTTGGCCGATGGGTCAAACACAACGCCCGGCAGGCCGTAGCTGGGCGCTTCGGCCAGGCGCACATTGCGGGGAATCACGGCGTTGAACACCTTGTCAGCAAAATGCGTTTTGAGCTGGTCGCTCACCTGCTGTTGCAAGGTGATGCGCGGATCAAACATCACGCGCAGCAAACCGATGATTTGCAAATCCTTGTTTAAATTGGCATGCACCTGCTTGATCGTATTGACCAGATCCGTCAGGCCTTCGAGCGCGAAATACTCGCATTGCATCGGTACGATCACGCCATGGGCACTGCACAGGCCGTTCAAAGTGAGCATGGACAGTGAGGGCGGGCAGTCGATCAAAACGAAATCGTAGTCATCACTTACTTGCGCCAAAGCGTTGCGTAGGCGTTGATCGCGGTGTTCGAGTTGTACCAATTCAACCTCCGCGCCGGCCAAATCCCGGTTCGCGCCGAGCACGCTGTAGCCGACCTTTTCGCTTTCGATAGCCGCCTCTTTGATGCTGGCTGACTCCAGCAGCACGTCATACACCGAGAGTTCAAGCTTGCGCTTATCCACGCCCGAGCCCATGGTCGCATTGCCTTGCGGGTCGAGATCGACCATGAGCACGCGCTGGCCGATTTTGGCCAAGCCGGCGGCGAGGTTCACGCAGGTGGTCGTCTTGCCGACCCCACCTTTTTGGTTGGCGACACAGAAAATCTTCATTTACCCACCGCTAACTTAACGCCGAACGCCACAAGCATCGTGCCCGCCACTTTGTTCAACCAGCCAGTGATGGTCGGATTCGAGCGCACACGCTCCGCCGCGAAGTGGGTGATGAGGGTGAGGGTGAAGCAATACAAAAAGGTCAGTACGGCAATCGTCACGGCCATCACGGCAAAAGTCACCATGCCTTGGTGTTTGGCGGGGTTCACAAACACGGGGAAGAAGGCCATGTAGAACACGATGGCTTTGGGGTTGAGCAAGGTGATGAGTAAACTTTGTTTGAAGTACTGGCGTGCTTCCATCTTCAGGATCGGCGCATCGCCCGGCTTGGCCAAGATCATTTTCAGACCGAGATAAGCCAAGTACGCCGCGCCGGCATACTGCACCCCGGCAAACACACTCGGATGCGCCGCAAGCAGCGCCGCCACGCCAGCTACGACCAGCCACATCAGCACTTGGTCGCCTGCAATGATGCCAAAAGTACCGGCTAGGCCACCCAGGATGCGGCCTTTGCTGGTGGAGGTGATGATGGCGAGATTACCCGGCCCCGGAATCGCCAGAAACACGACCACGGCAATCACAAACGCCCAATAGTCGCGGATGCCATCCGTCAATGCCCACATATTGAAAACTCCTCAAGAGCCCTGAAGTTTAACCCTCAGCCAAGCCCGCTAGGGAAGCTGCCGGATTACAATGGTGAGTTGCGCCTTTTTTAAGTGATTATTTGAATTTTTGGAGCTCCGATGTTGATTTCTTCCGCTTTTGCCCAAACCGCCCCAGCCGCTGCAGGCGGTGGTGATTCCGCCCTTTTGAGCATGCTGCCTTTGGTGCTGATGTTCGTGGTCCTGTATTTCCTCATGATCCGCCCCCAGATGAAGCGCCAAAAAGAGCAGCGCGCCATGATTGATGCACTGCAAAAAGGCGATGAGGTGGTCACGATTGGCGGGGTGCTCGGCAAGATTGTGGAAATGGGCGAGACCTATATGACCCTAGAAGTGCGCGAAGGCCAGATGCAACTGGAGCGCGGCGCGGTCTCTCGCGTGCTGCCCAAAGGCACCATCAAATAAGGTCTATTGGGCTGTTTGAAGGCCAATTTCTCATCGAAATTGGCCAGTAGCCGGCATCAAACCTGCGCCGAATGCTATTGTTTTAAGAGTACTTGCCATGAACCGTTACCCCCTTTGGAAATACATCATCCTCGCGGTGGTCGTGCTCATTTCTACGCTGTACACGCTGCCCAACTTCTTTGGCGAAGCGCCAGCGGTGCAGGTCTCCAGCGGCAAGGCCACGATCAAGGTGGATGCCACCACGCTCAAGCGCGTTGAAGACGCACTCTCGGCTGGCAAGCTGGCCACTGATGGCAAAGTCGAGCTCGATGGCAACTCGGTGCGCGTGCGCTTTGCCAGCACGGAAGTGCAAAAGCAAGGCCAAGCCGCGATTTCCAATGCTCTGAACCCCGACAAAACCGACCCAAGCTTTGTGGTGGCGCTCAATCTCGTGCCGCAAACGCCGCAGTGGCTGCGCAGCCTCTATGCCAACCCGATGTATCTCGGTTTGGATTTGCGTGGCGGCATCCATCTGATGCTGCAGGTGGACATGGCCGGCGCGATTGACAAGCGCATTGACACGCTCACCAGCGACATCCGAACCAGCCTGCGCGGCAAAGACATCCGGGGCCGCACCGCGCGCGAGGGCAATGCCATCGTGCTGCGCTTTTCCAGTGCGCAGGCTCAACAAGCGGCTAAAAATCTCGTACAAGACCAATTTGGCAACGATTTGGCTGCCTTGGAAAGTACCCAAGGCACTGACTATCTCGTCACGGCCAGCATCAAGCAAGATGCCATCAAACGCATTCAAGATGCTGCGCTCAAGCAAAACATCTCCACCCTGCATAACCGCGTCAACGAACTGGGCGTGGCAGAGCCCGTGATCCAGCAGCAAGGCGCAGACCGCATCGTCGTGCAACTGCCCGGCGTGCAAGATACAGCCACGGTGAAGAAAATCATTGGCCGCATTGCCACGCTGCAGGTGCGTATGGTCGATGAAAGCTCTGAAGGCTTGGCGGCCGAGCGCGGCCAAGGCGCCGTGCCCTTTGGCGCGGAGCGCTACCTGGACCGCAACGGCCAAGCCGTCATCGTCAAGCGCGATGTGATTTTCTCGGGTGAGAACTTGACCGATGCACAAGCGGGTTTTGACAACCAAACCCAAGAAGCCGCCGTGCATCTCACGCTGGACGCCAAAGGCGCACGAATTTTCAAAGACGTGACGCGTGACAACATTGGCAAGCGCATGGCGATTTTGCTGTTTGAAAAAGGCAAGGGCGAAGTGGTGACCGCTCCGGTGATTCGCTCGGAGATTGCCGGTGGCCGCGTGCAAATTTCCGGCCGCATGACCACCGTGGAGGCCAATGACACTGCGCTCTTGCTGCGCGCGGGGTCGCTGGCTGCTCCGATGGAGATCATTGAAGAGCGCACGATTGGCCCATCTCTCGGTGCAGACAACATCAAAAAAGGCTTCAACAGCGTGATCTACGGTTTCCTCGTGATCGTGGCCTTCATGTGTGTGTATTACCGTTTCTTCGGCCTGATCTCCTCGATTGCGCTGTCGGTCAACCTTTTGATGCTGGTGGCTTTGCTCTCCATGATCCAGGCCACGCTCACCTTACCCGGCATGGCGGCGATTGCGCTGGCGCTCGGTATGGCGATTGACTCCAACGTGCTGATCAACGAGCGTATCCGCGAAGAGTTGCGCAACGGCAAGCCGCCGCAGCAGGCCATCCACGCGGGTTATGAAAACGCCTGGGCCACGATTTTGGACTCCAACATCACCACCTTGATTGCGGGTATTGCGCTTTTGATTTTCGGCTCAGGCCCGGTGCGTGGTTTTGCAGTGGTACATTGTTTGGGCATCCTCACCAGCATGTTTTCCGCCGTATTCTTCTCGCGCGGCTTGGTCAATCTTTGGTATGGCAGCAAGAAAAAGCTCAAGGGCGTCAGTATTGGGCAGGTCTGGCGCGCCGATGGTGCAGCGCCACCGGCTGCCAGCGATGAAGGTTCAGAACCAAAACCAGACAATGCCGGCATGAAATCTGCGATCAATGCTGCCAAAACAATAGCAAATAATGCGGCCTTGGCTGCCAAGAAATAAGGGGGCGCATCATGGAATTCTTTAGGATCAAGCGCGACATCCCGTTCATGAAGCACGCCATCGTGCTCAACGCGATTTCGTTCATCACCTTCATCCTTGCGGTCTTCTTCCTCGTCACGCGCGGCCTGCATCTGTCGGTGGAGTTCACCGGCGGCACACTGGTGGAGGTCAAATACCCGCAAGCTGCGCAGGTAGCTAAAACCCGTGAGGCGGTGGAGAGCTTGGGTTTTGGCGAGGTACAGGTACAACTGTTTGGCTCGGCCTCGGATGTGCTGATCCGTGTGCCCAACAAAGCCGCGAACGCTGCCTCGGGCGCAGCCGCGCAGTCGGATACGGTGCTCAAAGTCTTTGGCTCGGTCTGTGGCGCAGAGGGCGGTCAGGTGCAGTCGGTAAGCATCACCACGCAGCAAGGCGAAACCCTACAAAAGCTGCTGTGCAAAAAAGCCGATGGCAGCGAGCCCGTGAGCTTGCAGCGCAGCGAGTTTGTCGGCCCGTCTGTCGGCGCAGAGTTGGTGCAAAACGGTCTGGTCGCTTTGGGCATGACGGTGCTGGGCATCATGATCTATCTGGCCTTCCGCTTCGAGTGGAAGTTCGCCGTGGCAGGCATCATCGCCAACTTGCATGACGTGGTCATTATCTTGGGCTTTTTTGCCTTCTTCCAGTGGGAATTCTCGCTTGCCGTGCTGGCTGCCGTTTTGGCGGTGTTGGGCTATTCGGTGAACGAGTCGGTGGTGATTTTTGACCGAATCCGCGAATCCTTCCGCAAATACCGCAAGATGACGACGCGCGAAGTGATCGACCACGCCATCACTTCAACGATTTCCCGCACCATCATCACCCATGGCTCGACCGAGGTCATGGTGCTGTCCATGCTGATCTTTGGTGGCCCCACGCTGTTTTACTTTGCGCTGGCGCTGACCATTGGTATTTTGTTTGGCATTTATTCTTCCGTTTTCGTGGCCGCCGCCATTGCCATGTGGTTGGGCGTGAAACGCGAAGATTTGATCAAAGCCAGCAAGAAAGAAGAAGACCCGAACGATCCGCATTCCGGCGCGGTCGTCTAGGCAGCCAGAAAGCATCGACTTTTGCGCAATCCTGTGGCGCAAGCGATACAAGATCACCCAAACCGCGGTATTGGTAACCAATGGTCACGGTCATCTCGCATTGTGTGACCCGTTGGTTGGTCTTTGCTTGTAATATCCCCTACTTACGGCGCATTTTTCACGCGCTGTGGATTTCTTTGAGCATTTTTCGCAGTGAGCAGCCCACCTCTTCAGCGCCCCGCCAACCATGCCGCCCTAGCCCGTCAGGCGCGGGCGGTGTTCGTGGAGCAGGCCGTCAAGTTGCTGACCGAGTTGTCCACCGACATTTCCACCCGCCTGTCCACCCTGTTTGAGCAATCAACCAACGCACGCGAGGCACAAGACCGCCGCGATGCCATGATCGAGTACCAGCAAGGCCAGATCAAATGGATCGAGGGCACAGACCGAGCTTGGAAGCATGCTTCTACCACGGACAGCTTCAACACCAGCACCAAGCTGCCTGCTTTGAATTTGGAGCTGATTGGCAACGAGGTGGTGGAGAGCAAAATCCTTTCCTCGCGCTTGGCCATGCGCATGCTGGACAAATCCGGCTGGGAACTCAATGACCTGCAGGTGCGCATCCGCCTGCTGGACGACAAGGAAGAGCTGGAAAAAACCGATATCCTGCGCCCCGAAGCCTGCGCCCAGCTCATGCTGGAGCAATGGTTGGCCTCGGGGCTCAAGCAAGACGCTTGGCTGGCGGTGCAGGACGTGATTCAGCCGTCGTTTGGCGACAAGATCGTCAAAGCCTACAAAGCCACCAATGAATTCCTCATCGCGCAGGGCGTGATGAAGGAAATTGATCTGCGCTCCAATCTTAAGCGCACGCCCAGCGCGGTTGTGCCCAAAGCGGCAGCCGCCCAAGCTGATCCTGCCAGCAGCCAACCTGCGGGTTTGACACCCTCTCGCCCCGGCGGCCTGACTTCCTATGGAGCGACCCAGCAAGGCCAGTTTGGCCACACTAGCCATGGCGGCGAAATGGGTGGGCGCAGCCAGATCGGTGCACTCAGTCGCGCCGGCAATGCTTCTGCACAAATCGCCGAACATGTGGACAAGCTGCGTGCCCAAGCAGCACAGTTTGCCGCGCAGCAGGCGCAGGCCGCAGCCTCGACGGGCTTGGGCAGCGGATTCTCGAACTTCTCTTCGGGCATGTCTGGCCCTGCCTCTGGCACGGGGCGGGGCGGGATGTCATCGCAGGGGTATGGTGGACACAGCCAAGACGGTGGACAGGGTGGGGGCCGACAGGGTGGCCAAGCTCACCGCCCCGGGCGCTCCGCTGTGGCCGATTACATAGCCGAAGCTGCGGAGTATGAAACCCGCATGCAAACTGCCACCACGCCGCTGGCACGCGCCCGCTTGCGCGCACAAGGTGTGATGGGCCAGCTCAAAAGCCTGCTGGTGAACCGAGTGGCGGATTTCGAAGACACGCGCGGCCCGAACATGTCGCCCCAACTGGCTGCCGCCATGGTGCAAAGGCCAGCCGCCATGCGCACCCCCGGCTACCAGCGCACGCAGCAAGGCGGTGCGACACAAACCGCACATCCGGGCGGCTATTCGCATGAAGCGGTAATGCAAGCCCCAGTCTATGCCGGTGTGAACGCACAAATCATCGAGGGCATGCAGCCCGTGCAGGTGAATCAAGCCCTGCGCGAGCAAACCACTGAGCTCAAGAAAAAAGCCGATACCGACAGCGAAAAAGCCACGATTGAAATCGTGGCGCTGATGTTCCAAAGCATCTTGGCCGAAGAGCGCATTCCGACCGGCGTGCGCATGTGGTTTGCGCGCCTGCAAATGCCGGTGTTGCGGCTGGCCTTGGCTGAGCCTGAGTTTTTTGGCACGATGCAGCACCCGGCGCGCCGTTTGATTGACCGCATGGGCTCTTGCGTGCTGGGTTTTGATGCGAATGTGGGCAGTGTGGAACTGGAGACGGAAATCAAGCGTATTGTGCAAACGATTGAGCAGTATCCAGAAACCGGGCGGCGCGTATTCCAGCTTGTGTTTGACGAATTTGAGAAATTCCTCAGCAAATTCCTCACCGAAAACAAAGCCACGGCTCGGGTCGTGAATTTGGCGCAGCAAGTCGAGCAAAAAGAGACGGCTGCGATTCAATACACACTGGAGCTGCGCAAAATGCTGGGCAAGATGCCCATGAGTGATGTGATCCGTGAGTTCCTCTTCAAGGTCTGGGCCGATGTGATGGCTGTAGGCTCGATGAAGTATGGCGCACAGCATGCGCAAACACTCTCGCTCAAGCAAGTGGCAGCTGATTTGCTCTGGGCCTGTAGCGCCAAGCCCAGCCGTGCCGAGCGTGCCAAAGTCATAGCCGACCTCCCCCCTTTGCTCAAGCGCATGCGCGAAGGCATGCAAATGCTGGGGCTGGACGCAAGCAAACAAGAGGAGCACATCAAAGCCATCAGCGACACCTTGGCCGAGGTGTTCATGAACAAGACGGCAGCTATGGATTCGTCCCAGGTGGCCGAAATCGCCCAGCGTATCAAGCATCTCGAAGATTTTGTCTCGGAAGAAGAGGTGGGCGATTTGCCGCTGGATGCCGAAAGCATCGAACTCATGCTGGGTATCGACATGACCGGCGTGGAAATCATCAGCGAGGGCGGCAGTGATGCCACCAGCGCCATGCGTGCTTGGGCCAAAGAATTGGAACGCGGCAGCTGGTTCCATCTGGACTACAAAGGCAAGATGGTGCGTGTGCAGTATTCATGGCAGAGCAAGCGCGGTCAGCTCTTCTTGTTTGCCGATGCCTCGGGGCTCACTTACCTCTTCCAGCTTCAGCGCTTGGCTGCTTATTTGCAAGCCGGTCTCATGGCGCCGGTGGAAGACGAGACGCTCACCGTGCGCGCCACGCGTGCCGCTCTGGGCAAAATCGACGCGCAACCCGATCGTTTGCTGACGGTGACCTAAGCCGCTTGATCAAGGCCCCAGACGCGTGATCTGCCACGCGTTTTTCTCATTTAAGGCATAGGCCAGCCGGTCATGCAGCCGGTTGCGCCGGCCTTGCCAAAACTGCCAACGGTCGGGCACCAACCTGTAGCCTCCCCAATCTTGCGGGCGCGTTGGCGCGTCACCCAACTCTTGAGCCAGCGTGGCCGCGCGATCATCCAGCCACTGACGGCTGCTCACGCGCTGGCTTTGCGGGCTGGCAATCGCGCTGATGCGGCTGGCCAGCGGGCGACTGTTGAAATACGTATCAGACTCTTCTGCACTGATTTTTTCTACGCGCCCTTCGATGCGCACCGTGCGCTCGAGCTCCACCCAATGAAATTGCAGCGCGGCAAACGGGTTACCCGAAAGCTCTGTGCCTTTGCGCGAGGCATAGCTCGTGAACCAGCTGATACCGCGCTCGTCGTAGCCCTTGATCAGCACGATGCGAGCGGAAGGCCGCAAGTCCGATCCCACGGTGGCCAAGGTCATCGCGTTCGGCTCAGGGCATTGGGCGTTGACAGCATCTTGCAGCCACAGCGCGAACTGCTTCAACGGATCAGACTGTGCGCCGCTTTCTAGCAATTCGCCGCGCTCGTAATTTTTGCGCCAATCGGCGATGGTTGTATTCATGGCATTTCTTGTTGGTTAGATTGAGAACAGGAACACAGAAAGCACAGACATGACACAGAAGACGCAGAAAAACTCTATTCTCTTTTCTGCGCATTCTGTGAAACCTCTGTGTTTTCTGTGTTGTGAGTTCATTGACAGTGTGATGAAGATATCCATCGCTGCCAACCTTTCGCACGCAGTTCACAAGCCGGGCAACTGCCACAGCCATAGCCCCAGTCGTGGCGATGGCTGCGGTCGCCAAGATAGCAGGTGTGCGTATGCTCGATCATGATCTGGATCAAGCTCTCGCCGCCTATCTCTTTGGCCAGCGCCCAAGTTTGCGCTTTGTCGATCCACATCAGCGGCGTTTCGATCAAGAGGCGCTTGTCCATACCCAGCGAGAGCGCCAGTTGCATGGCTTTCATCGTGTCGTCTCGGCAGTCGGGGTAGCCCGAGAAATCGGTTTCGCACACGCCGGTGACGAGCACGTCGATCCCGCGCCGATACGCCAGCGCACCGGCGAGCGTGAGAAACAGCAAATTGCGGCCGGGCACGAAAGTGTTGGGCAGGCCGGTCGCTTCCATCTTGAAAACCATCTCTCGTGTCAGCGAGGTTTCGCTCACTTGCCCCAACACATTCACATCCAGCAGATGATCTTCACCCAATTTGCTTGCCCACTGAGGAAATTGGGATTTGATTGTCTGCAACACCACCAGCCGCGCATCCAACTCCACACGATGGCGCTGTCCATAGTCAAAACCCATCGTTTCCACGCGCTCGTAGCGCTGCAAAGCCCAAGCCAAACAGGTGGTGGAATCTTGTCCGCCAGAAAATAACACCAGTGCCGCAAGCCGCGTAGGAGGAGTGATCACGCTCATCTTGCAATTATCGGCGCTCTGCCTATGATTCGGTATGCCGAAAACGACGACCTCTGATTTCGCTCACTATTGCTGCGAACTGCTGGCCACCCAAGGCCCTTGCGTGGCCAAACGCATGTTTGGCGGCTATGGCATCTCCACCGATGGATTGACGTTGGCGATCATTGCCGATTTGGGCGATGGCGAAAAGCTCTGGCTCAAAGCGGATGAAGAAACACGGGGCCGCTTTGAAACCGAGGGCTGTGAACGATTCACCTTTCAAATGAAAGACCGCCTCGCCTCCATGGGCTACTACACAGCCCCCGAGGAAGCGATGGATTCTCAGGATGCCATGCGCCCTTGGGCGCGGCTGGCACTCGAATGCGCGATCAGAGCCAGAGCTTTGAAACCGCCCGCCAAAGCCCGCGCCAGCAAAACGGCAGCGCCACGCAAATCACGCAAAGCCTGAATCGCTAGACGATTCGCCACAGCAGCGTGAGAAGAGCTATCTCGAAGGCTGCTCCGCTCCACGCGCACTGCAACAGTCTGCCAATCGAGCTTCACATGCCCGGCATGCAGGCTCTCGATCACCACATGATCGCCGCGCTCAAGCTGCAACTGCTCATTGGCATGCAGCAGATGATCCAGCCCCGTGCGCTGCTCAGTGACCCAAGCCGTGCCGCAATTGACGCGCAAGATGCTGGTTTGCTTGGGCTTGAGACTCATGGCAAGGCCACTCCACAGCACAAACGCGCCGGCGCGCGCAGCGGTGCAGCTTGCGGATGCAGATGAGCTTGGGATTGATGCGATTAGCGACATGACTTTTTCCTTCAATGGCTCATCATTGTGCGCCGCAGCAACTTGACAGTCCAATGAAATCGCACCATACTATTCATTCGTTAATCGCATGAATGGAAAAACCGTGTTGCATTCCCAAACCCATTTGCGCACGCGCCCGATTGGCGCGGGCAATCTACGTGCCTTTGAAGCCGTGGCGCGCCATCTGAATTTCCGCGCCGCCGCAGAGGAAATGGCACTCACGCAAAGCGCCGTGTCGCGGCAAATCCAGTCTCTGGAAGAAGAAGTTGGCACCCAGCTATTTTCGCGCCACACGCGCAGCGTGGAGCTCACAGCCGCTGGCATGGGGCTGCTGGGCGCGGTCGCTCCCAGCCTGGAGCGCATCGACAGCAGTGTGCGGCAGATCCGCACCAGTGTGGGCAGAAAGCACGTCGCGCTCACAACTTTTGCTTCATTCGCATCAATGTGGCTGATTCCCCGGCTCGAAGCCTTCCAAAAATCCGAGCCCGATATCGATTTTCGGATTGATGCATCTGATGTATCAGTCGACATGGAAACCGCTGACGTGGATGTGGCACTGCGCTATGGCCCGGCGCGAAGCATGCCCGCGCATGCCATTCGCCTGTTTGGCGAGCAACTCACGCCCGCCGCCAGCCCGTGGCTGCTCAAGAGTATTCCGAGCATCCAAAGTCCGGCAGATTTTGCCCACTGCACCTTGATTGAAGCCGGCGATGCGCACAGCACGCATTTGGAATGGCTGTCTTGGCGGCGCTGGTTTGACCGGCAGGCCGAGCTAGGCAGCCAGCATGCCCAGGCATTGCGCAAAATCGCGCCCAAGCGCTGGCTGTATTTCAATTACGCCTACCAAATGGCGCAGGCCGCGCTCAGTGGCCAAGGTGTGGTGCTGGCGCGAACGCCATTGGTGGCCGAGCATCTTGCGCGCGGTGATTTAGTAGAGATCCTGCCCAAGTTGCGCATGGAGTCGCCCATGGCGTTCTGGTTGGTGATGTCGCCGAGCCAGCGCCTGCTGTCCACCGCGCGGCCCGAAGTCACCGCGTTTTGCAATTGGCTCAAAGCGCAGGCCGCAGAGACGCGGCGGCTGATTGGCGAGGTGCCGTCCAGCGATATCGAAACAGGGGATTTGGATGACTAGGTGTCTGGGCCGTAGAAGACCTCGGCCCAGACTGCTAGCCCGGCTGCGTTTCCACAAAACTCTGCCGAGAGCCGAGTTTGTCTTGCAGTCTCGCCAAATTCGGATAATCCGCGCGCCAAGCAATCTGCGGAAAGCGGAAATCCAAATAGCCCAACGCGCAGCCTACCGCGATGTCGGCCAAGCTGAAATGCGTACCGGTGCAATAGGCGCGCTCGCCCAAACCTTGGCTCATGGCCTTGAGGCTGGCGGCAATTTTGCCCATTTGCCGATCAATCCACACTTGGGAGCGCTGCTCGGCTGTGCGGCCTGCCCATGTGGCTTCCAAGCGAGCAAGAATGGCGGCATCGCATAAGCCATCGGCCAGCGCTTCCCATGTTTTCGTCTCGGCGCGCTCCCGTCCCACGGTCGGAATCAGTTTGCCCACGGGAGACAGTGTGTCCAGATACTCCACGATCACGCGTGAGTCAAACAGCGCTTCGCCGCCTTCCATCACCAAGCAAGGCACCTTGCCCAGCGGGTTCGCATCCATGATTTGTGTGTTGGCAGCCCAGACGTCTTCCAAGATAAATTGGTAGTCCAGTTTTTTCTCTGCCATCACCACACGCACCTTGCGTGCATAAGGGCTGGTCACGGCGCCGATCAGTTTCATGCGGATTCTCTTCGTGTTTAAAAAATCATTTTAACGAGGCATCCCCCCCGCATCACCCCTGCGCCACGCCATAATGTGCGCCATAAACAACACATCCAAGTCAAAACCTGAGAAATATTACAGCGCGAGGACCATCTTGATTCACCACAACAGCAGCCTGAGCAACCCCATTCCCCTGTCTGAAGGTACGCCCGCCCGCGCTAGCGCGCCCGCCGGATTGCCCGTCCCGAGCGACAAGATCGACAGTACGCCTGTTGAATTCAGCGGCAGTGGCGGCGAATATTTCCGCATCTGGATCGTGAATCTGCTGCTCACCATCGTCACCTTTGGCTTTTATTACCCTTGGGCCAAGGTGCGCAAGCTCAAATACTTCTACAACAACACCCATTTGGACGGCCACGCGCTGGAGTTTCATGGTGAGCCCAAGAAGATGCTACGTGGCACGCTGATTGCGGGCGTGTTGTTCTCGATTTACAGCGTGGCTGCGGAATTTTCTCTGGTGGCGGGCTTGATCGCGGTGTTGGTGTTGATGGGCATCGCGCCGGTGCTGTTTCGTGCCGCCATGCGCTTTCGGCTGGCCAACACGAGCTGGCGCGGCATGCGCATGCGCTTTACCGCGCCAGATTTGAAAGAAGCGTATGCGGTGATTGTGCCGGCGCTGGCGATGTTTTTGTTGCCGGGTTTCATTTTGGCTTTTCTGGCCGATGAGCCCGCAGGCAAATCAAGCGCTCTGCCCATCAGCGGCGCTGGGCTGGGGCTGTATGCCTTGGCGCTGGCCATTGCCGTGCCCTACTTTTTCTGGCGCTTGAAGCGCTATCAACACAACCACTACGCCTGGGGGCCGCTCAAAGCCGAATACCGCAGCGAAGTGGGTGCGACCTATCAAGTGTTTGGCCTCACATTGCTCATGGTGGCGTTGATGGTGGCGCTGTTTGCTGCCATTGTGTGGCTGATGATTCCATCGCAGCCGGGCAGCATTCGCAACCCCAAAGGCCTGTGGACGATGATGTGGCTGCTCATTCCACTGTTTTTCGTGTTCATCGTCTCCATCAATATCCTGCCCCGCGCCTACTTCACCGCCACCATGCAAAACCTGCTTTGGTCGCGCACCGGCAACCGCTACTTCCGCTTCAAAAGCGAGCTGGCCGCGCCGCGCTTCATCGGTCTGCAAGTAAAAAACTACCTGCTGATCGCCATCACCTTCGGCCTGTATTGGCCTTTTGCCGTGATCAACACCCTGCGCATGCGCTTGGAGGCGGTGTCGCTCAAAACCCGCATTCCACTGGACAAGCTCTCCGATGCAGTTCGCGCCCGTGAGAAAGATGCAGCGGGCGACATGGCTGCCGACATTTTCGGCTTTGATGTGGGCATGTGAGCACCAGCATGAGCACACCTGCGCCGTTTGAGCTGGATTTGTTCGATGGGCGCAGCAGTGCGGCGAGGCCTGTATTGCTACAAATAAGTGAGCAAACAACGCAGATT
>JBJTSL010000131.1:0-2443 GCA_046076625.1 Allobrachymonas sp. | reverse complement strand
AGCCACCAAAAAGGATAGGTCTGCCCTTCAATACAAAGAAAAGCGAGAGGCTTATTTGGGATTGCTGGATGCCCTACATAGAGCGGCAGTCACGCCCAGCGATGAAAACAGCAAGGCCTTCGCACTTTGGCAAACTAGGATATCTATTTTTGGGTCAGAGGAAGCCAGTAAAGCAGTCCAAGGCATTATTGATACCAATGATGGACCACGCGAACTGCGGCAACTCCATTTCGACAATCTTCTGAAGGCCATTAAGAAGGATATGGCGACTTAACCTACTTCTGCCGTGATAGGATCGACTGGCCTAGAGTGGGAACCGTTCCCATTTTGGGTTCCCACAAAACCGACCCGATCCACGAGGTAGATGTGGAAAAAGTCGATCTGCATCAAGGGCTTAACTTTTGAGTTTGGTACGGTCCTGCCAGCCGCACCAGTTTGCCCATGAAAAACCGCCTGAACTTGTGCGTTTGAGGCGGTTTTTTTATCAAGCTGCTGATGACATCAGGTCGAAAACGAAGAGCCGCAGCCGCAGGTCGTGGTCGCGTTCGGGTTTTTGATCACGAATTGCGAGCCTTGCAGGTCTTCTTTGTAGTCGATCTCTGCGCCCACCAAGTATTGGTAGCTCATGGCATCGACCAAGAGTTGCACGCCGTTTTTATGCAGCACGGTATCGTCGTCGTTGGTGATTTCATCGAAGGTGAAACCATATTGGAAACCCGAGCAGCCACCGCCTTGCACGAAGACGCGCAGCTTGAGATCCGGGTTGCCTTCCTCGGCAATCAGGTCGGCCACCTTCACCGCAGCACTCTCGGTAAAGATGATGGGCGATGGCATTTCGGTGGCGATGTGTTCGGCGACGGCGCTCATGGCGACTCCATAAATGAAAACTTGAGTGAAATACTAACCTATTGGTGCAAAAGCTGCTGGTCAACCGTTATTTGCCGCCAATTTAAGTGCGGGTTTTTCCGCGCCCTGCATGGGCATGAGCTGGCCGGCAATCACGGCGCCTTGGTGCATTTCGAGGGCTTTGTAGTGCACATCGCCTTCGATATGGGCTTTGGGCTGAAGCTCCAGCAGTTCATTGGCATACACCGGGCCATTCACACAGCCATTGATGATGACGTGGTCAGCGTGGATTTCGCCCGATACATGCGCGGACTCACTGATGACCAGCAGGCTGGGGTGTTCTTCGTTTTCACGGATATCGCCTTGCACGATGCCGTCAATGCGCAGGCCATCGGTGAACTTCAAATGGCCACGGATTTCACTGCCGGCTGCGATCAGGCTGCGGATGGGGGGTTGTTTTTTCTTGCCGAACATAATTGCCTCGTTATCACGAACTTCCAACGATTAAAGCTTCAAAGTTTGCACCGCGCGCGTACTCGCGCCCTCGGTCACTTTGGCGGAGATCTGTTTTATCACGGTTTGGGGCGGAATGTCGATCACGTTTTCCACCCGGCTGTATTGCTTGACACGCAGGGCCTGCGCTTGGCCGCCGGCCACCAGCGTCCAAGGCTTGCCGCCCGCGCCAGTGCCGGGCATGCCACCTTGCAGACCGGAGAGCGTAATTTCTAGTTTGCCATTGAACTCAGGGGTGTTTTTCGTGGGCTGAATCACCAGCACCTGCCATTTGATCTGGCTTCCCGCATTGATACTTTCTGCTTGCAGGCCACGGATGGCAATGCCTTCGTTGGCGCCTGCCGGAATGAGCTTTTCAAAAAACCCCAAGTCGTCACGCAAAGCGCGGTTTTCGCTCTCCATCTGCTTGATTTGCGCCACCAGTTTGTCTTGTGCAGCCTTTTCAGCCGTGAGCAAGCTGCCGGAAGTATTGAGGATCGATTGCGCTTTGTTGCGCTCGTCGCGAAGTTGAACGACTTCGGTTCGTAACCGCTGCAACTCTTCTTTGGCGCTGCCATCGACACCCGTCAAGTCTTTGCCGACCTCAAACGCCCACAGGCCAATTGCCGCACAAAAGCCAAGCACCAAGGCAGCTAACGCCCAACGAAACGGCCACGGCAGAGATGAGCGAATCGCCATGCTGGGCGCGCTAATGGTAAGGCGGCGTCGAAGGAGTCGGAATCGCATGAGAGAAAACCGTGAACTATTTCACGAAGTGCACGAGCTTACTGCAAAAACAACAAACCGCCGAATCTTGCGACACGGCGGTTTGTGTGGAGGCGTAAGGATTAACGCTTGCTGAACTGCTTGCGACGGCGAGCAGAACGCAAACCGACCTTCTTACGCTCGACTTCACGCGCATCACGCGTCACGAAGCCGGCTTGGGAGAGTGCTGGCTTGAGTGCTGCATCGTAGTCAATCAAGGCGCGGGTGATGCCATGACGCGCTGCACCGGCTTGGCCGGATTCGCCGCCACCTGCCACGTTGATTTGAATATCGAACGTTTCAGCGTGGTTGGTCAACAGCAGGGGTTGCTTGGCGATCA
>JBJTSL010000130.1:0-5153 GCA_046076625.1 Allobrachymonas sp. | reverse complement strand
AAAAGGCAGTGCAGTCATAGTCGCTGAGCGCATGAAAGAAGAAGGCACGAGCTTTGGCCGCATGCTGCGCGAGCCCGCCGCAAAAGAAGCATTCACCGCCTTCATGGAGCGGCGATTGCCAGATTTTTCTAAAGTCTGAGCCTAGAATGCGCGTATGGGGACAAACCAAACGCGCACAACTGGGAATGATTTATTCATCGTCGATAACTCAGACGGTGATTGGAAGGTACTGAACTACCTGAGTGAATGGGCGGATATCTCCAGTCGCTTTGATATTGCCACCGGCTATTTCGAGATCGGTGCTCTGCTTGCATTAGATGGTAAGTGGCAAAGCTTAGAAAAAATCCGCATTTTGATGGGTGACGAAGTCACCAAACGCACGCAGCAAGCCTTGCTCGCAGGTGTTGCCAAAATTGCTCAACAGCTAGACGACAGCATTGAGCGAGAAAAGCAAAAGAACGACTTCCTCACAGGCGTTCCCGCTATTGTTCAGGCGATTGCCAAAGGCCAAATCGCCTGCCGCGTGTATGCAAAAAAAGAAGTTCCACGCCAAAGCTTACATCACGCACAGCAAGCTCGCAGTCGTGGGTTCGTCTGCCCTGGTCGGCTCCAGTAACTTCACGTCACCGGGGTTAACGCAAAACATTGAACTCAACGTACAGCTTCGCCGCGAGGTCGAGGAGCTTCAGCAATGGTATGAAGACCATTGGAACGAAGCCGAAGATGTGTCAGCAGACTTGCTCAAAGTCATCGAGCGCCATACGCGCGATTACTTGCCTTTCGAGGTGTACGCAAAATCTCTTCAGGAGTATTTCCGCAACTACCAAGAGACGGCGGGTGATTGGGAGCGTCATCAATCCAAAATGTATCCTCTGCTCGATCAATATCAACGCGATGGCTACGGCTCCTTGCTCAAGATCGGTGGCAAATTCGGAGGGGCGTTCCTTTGCGATGGCGTAGGTCTTGGCAAAACCTTTGTTGGCTTGATGTTGATTGAGCGACTGGTGAAATTTGAGCGCAAAAAAGTCTTACTCATCGTCCCCAAATCAGGGCGCGAGCCTGTGTGGGAATCCAGCTTGCGGCGATATTTACCCGAGCTGTTTGGTCAATACTCCACACTCAAAATCATCAATCACACCGATCTACAGCGCAGCGGCGAATGGGTTCAACAAATTCAAGATCACAAAGACAATGCCGATGTCATCATCATTGACGAAGCACACCATTTCCGCAATCCGGGCATCAAGTCTGGGCGCTCGCGCTATTGGGCACTCCAAGACATTGCCCTAGGCAAACAAGTGTTTATGCTGACCGCAACGCCGATCAATAACCGTTTGATCGACCTGCAACACCTGATTGAGCATTTCACAGGTCGCAAAGCAGATCATTTCCGTGACACGCTAGGCATCCACTCTTTGCCGGGGCATTTCCGTAAACTAGAAAAAGACCTGCAAAAGCGCTTAGGCCAAGAGCTTGCCCAAGGCGAATTGCTCGGTTTGGAAACCGTTGATCTGTTGTCGCAAGACAGCTTGCTTCGCGAACTCGTTGTGCAACGCAGCAGAGCCTATGTGAAGCAGAGCCAATTGGCTCTCGGGGCTAAGCAAGCCCAGTTCCCCGTGCGGGCAGCGCCCAAGGTGGCCGATTACTCTGTGAAAAAAACCTACGGCAAATTGCTCGGCATGCTTGAAAAAGCATTCAACAAAAAGCAACCGCTTTTTGCTTTGCCCATGTATTACCCATTGGCCTACAGCGCTGTTCCTTTAGAAGATGAATTCGAGAGCAATCGCCAAAAGCAAGTCGTCGGATTGATTCGCGTTTTATTCCTCAAGCGCTTTGAATCCTCCGCTCGTGCATTTGAATCGTCGTGCCAGCAGCTTTTGCTCAAAGTCATGGCCTTCGTTCAAGTCAACAGCAGCATCAAGAAAGAAATCGAGAATTTTGAGCGTTGGAAAATCCGCAATGCCGAACTGCTTGGTCATGTGGATACACGGCAAAAAGAAATGTTCAGCATTGAGCCTGAGGATGAAGCCGAAGAAGACCTCATTCCGGCTGAGCTGCTCGAAGCGGCCTCGCAGCTAGATCGCGCCCTGTATGAAGTGCCGCAAATTCTCTCTGAATCGCTTCAAGATTTAGATCAGCTTGCTGAATTTCTCAATGAGCTTCGACAGTTCAAGCCCAGTCATGACGACAAGCTGCGCGCCCTGATCGACTTGCTCAAAACCGATCCTGTGCTCAAAAAGCACAAGGTCATGATCTTCAGCGAGTTCATGTCCACTGCCCGCTATCTCGCCGCAGAGCTGGCCAAAGCAGGTATCAAAGGCATTGATCAAATTGATTCGGCTACCAAACGCAGCAGGAGTGAAGTCATCCGCCAATTCGCGCCGTATTACAACGGCATGAGCAGCAAGCAGCTAGGCGAGCAAGGCTTGTCAGAGACCCGCGTCTTGATTGCGACCGATGTGCTCTCCGAGGGCTTGAACCTGCAAGACGCCACGCGCCTCATTAACTACGATTTGCATTGGAATCCCGTGCGCCTCATGCAGCGCATTGGCCGTGTCGATAGGCGCATGAACCCAGAGATCGAAAAGGCACTCATTAAAGATCACCCCACCACACGCGAAATTCGCGGCAGCGTGGAGTATTGGAATTTCCTGCCCCCCGGCGAGCTCGATGATCTGCTCAAGCTCTACCAAAAGGTATCGCATAAAACCCTCGTCATCTCCAAGACGCTCGGCATTGAAACGAAAAAGCTCCTCACGCCGGATGATGATTACGACCCGCTGCGCGATTTTGAGCACAGTTACGAAGGCGAGCCCAGTGCGTTGGAGACCATGCATCTTGAATACCAGCGCCTGCTCGCTGCGCACCCCGATCTCCCCGCCCGTCTGCAAGCTCTGCCGGGCCGCGTGTTCAGCGGCAAAGCGCATGTGCAGCCAAAGAGCCGCGCTGTGTTTTTCTGCTACGGCCTGCCCGCTAAAGACAACAAAGTTACTGAGCCTGCCACAGAAGCAGAAGGCTGGAGCGTTGCTGCAGGCAAAACCGCTTGGCTTTTGCTCGATCTGGCCAGCGGCCAGATTTTGGAAGATGCCACCAGCATCGACGCGTTTATCCGCTGCGAGCCCGCCACGCCCCGCCATTGCAGCATCGCCCTCGCCACGCTGGCCGAAGCCCGGGCCAGCGTGGAGAAGCATCTAAAAAACGGCTATCTGCGCCAAGTGCAAGCGCCTGTGGGCGTGCTGCCCCAGCTTCTGGCGTGGATGGAACTCAGTTAAACCCCTTGCCAGTCGATTGCCCCAATATGCCAGCCGCATCTCCCCCCGCCGTTGACAAACTGCGCACCATCACCAGCATCGCCCAGCTCGTTGCCTATTTGCACGATGAGCTCGATTGGCCAGTGGACGTGACCGATTGGGAAGAAGCCGTGTTTGATTGGCAGCCCGATGAGCTGAACCTCAAGCCCGAGCATCAAATCAAAATTCGCAGCATCCAGCAGTTGCGTCCTTTGGTGAGCAACCAGCCTTGGGGCATCTTTTTTATAGATTTTGACAAAGGCGATTTGCCCATTACGGTGCTGCGCCGCGTGCTCAACGCGCTTGTGCCCAAAAGCCGCGTGAAAAGTGGTGGGCATCAAACTTGGCAGGCGCGTGATCTGCTCTTCGTCTCCACCTTCGGCGAAGGCAGCACGGCTAAGCCCCGCGAAATTGCCTTGGCGCACTTCACCGATGAATCCGAAGTGGGCGATCTGCCTACCCTGCGCGTCCTCGGCTGGGATGCAGACGATACCGGCTTGCAGCTCGCGCATGTGGCCAGCACCTTGCGACAAAAATTGCGCTGGCCGCAAAACACCGGAAGCCAAGCCGATCAAGCCGCTTGGCGCAGCCAGTGGGCCAGCGCCTTCCGCTTGGAATACCGCCAAGTGGTCAACGACAGTAAAACCTTAGCCATTGCGCTGGCCGAGCTGGCCAAGCGCATTCGCTCGCGCGTGAATAACGTGCTCGCTCTAGAGAGCGAGCAAGGCCATCTGCGCAAGCTGCACAAAGCCTTCAAAGACAATTTGATTGCCGACTTATCGCCCGATGGCTTTGCCGATATGTTCGCGCAAACCATCACCTACGGCCTGTTTGCCGCCCGAGCCAGCCGAGGCAGCGGCGCCCTGGTGGCAGATGATGCCGCCCTCATGGCGCCCAACACCAATCCTTTCCTCAAAGAGCTGCTGCAAGATTTTTTGCATGCGGGCGGCAGGGCCAAGCAAGGCGCCAAGCGCGTGGATTTTGATGAGCTGGGCATCAACGAAGTTGTGACCACCCTGCGCGAAGTGCCCATGGACAATGTGCTGCGCAACTTCAACGCCGCCAAGCCGGGCGATGACCCGGTAATCCACTTTTATGAGCTCTTCCTCAAGGAATACGATAAAAAGCTCCGCGCCAAACGCGGCGTTTTTTATACCCCCCGCCCCGTGGTGCAGTTCATTGTGCGCAGCGTGGATGAAATCCTCAAAACCGAGTTTGACATTGAAGACGGCTTGGCCAGCACCATCACTTGGGGGCAAATGATCGAGCGTAAGCCTGAGCTCAAGCTGCCCAAGTATTGCAATAGCGAAACCCCATTCGTCCAAATCCTCGATCCCGCCACAGGCACCGCCACCTTCATCGTCGAAGTGATCGAGCATGTGCATGCGCATATGCTCAGCGTGTGGCGCAAGCAAGGGCTCGTCAAGCGAGAGCAATGGCAGCCCTTGTGGAATGCTTATGTCAAAGCCGATTTATTGACCCGCCTCTTTGCCTTTGAGCTGATGATGGCCCCCTACGCCATCGCTCACATGAAAATTGGCATCAAACTAGCCGAGACGGGCTACAGCTTTCCCGAAGATGGGCCGAGAGTGAACGTGTTTTTAACAAATGCGCTGGAGCCTGCACATGAAATCAACCCGGGTTTGGAGTTCGAGGCGCCAATGCTGGCGCATGAGGCGGCTTTGGCCAATCAGGTGAAGGAGCAATTGGCGGCGACGGTGATGGTTGGCAATCCCCCGTACTCGGGTGTTTCCAACAACATGTTCCCGTGGATTGATGCCCTTCTGAAAGGGCAGTTGCCAGACGGTACGGTGGTAAAGAGCTATTACCATGTGGACGGCAAGCCTTTGGGGGAAAAGAAGC
>JBJTSL010000129.1:0-3287 GCA_046076625.1 Allobrachymonas sp. | reverse complement strand
GCAATGCCACTCACACTCACATCCACCGCCTTGCCTGCGGCAAGCGCTGCATGCAGGGTGGGCGCAAGCGCAGGTTCGAGTGCAATGACGCGCGTGCCGCTGCGGGCATACCAAGCGGCGATGCCAGCAATCAAGCCGCCGCCGCCCACGCTGACCAAGATACTGCTCGGTGCAGTGCCTGCTTGTCGGTCAATCTCTGCCGCCAGCGTGCCCGCTCCGAGTACGACCTCTGGCTGGTCATAAGCATGCGTGAGCAAAGCGCCGGTTTGCTTTTGGCGCTCCAGACAGGCGGCCAATGCGTCGGCATAGGCGGCTCCCGTCACATGCACCTGTGCGCCCAACGCCTTGAGCCGCGCTTGCTTGGCTGGCGATGAGATTGTCGGCACAAACACCTCGCAGGTCAGGCCGAGCAGCTTGGCTGCCGCTGCCGTGGCGATGCCTGCATTGCCGCCCGAGGCGACGATCACGCCGCGCTCGGGAATTGGTTGCGAGAGCAAACGATTGAGCATGCCGCGCGCTTTGAAGCTGCCGCTGTTCTGCAGTTGCTCCAGTTTGAGCCATACCTCTGCGCAATCGATGCCCAATGCCGCTCCAGGCAGTTTGAGCAGTGGAGTCCCATGCAAAAAGTGTCGGTAGCCGGCATCGAATCTTCGTAGAGCGCTCTCAATTTGAGAGCGACTAATGCCTGGATTCATTCTATTTTCAAACCTTTAGGCAAAGGAAATTTCACGGTTTCTTCAATGCCATCCATCTTGCGCACACTGGTTGCGCCCAAGGCTTTGATGCGCTCAATCACTTGCTGCACGAGGATTTCTGGGGCAGACGCGCCTGCTGTCAAACCCACCCGCTGCACGCCAGAAAACCATTCGTCTTTCAGCTCGGAGGCATCGTCCACCATGTAGCCGGGCACACCGCGCTTGCGCGAGAGCTCAGCCAAGCGGTTGCTGTTGGAGCTGGTGGGGCTGCCCACGACGATGATCAGATCGACTTGACCGGTCAGCACCTTGATCGCATCTTGGCGGTTTTGCGTAGCGTAGCAAATGTCTTGTTGCTTTGGTTCGCGGATTTGCGGAAAGCGGGCTTTCAATGCGGCGGCAATTTCGGCGGTGTCATCCACGCTGAGTGTGGTTTGCGTTACCACGGCGAGCTTGGCGGTTTGCTTTGGCGTCACGCGGGCGATGTCTTCCATGTCTTCCACGAGGTGAATCCCCTCTAAAAGCTGCCCCATCGTGCCTTCCACCTCAGGATGCCCTTTGTGGCCAATCATGATGAATTCATAGCCTTCTTTGGACAGCTTGGCAACTTCCACATGTACTTTGGTCACGAGTGGGCAAGTCGCGTCAAAAATCTGAAAGCCGCGCTGCTCTGCTTCCGATTGCACGGCTTTGCTCACGCCGTGGGCACTGAAGACGAGCGTGGCACCAGGCGGCACATCGGAGAGTTCTTCAATGAAGATCGCGCCCTTGGCTTTGAGATCGTTCACCACGTGGGTGTTGTGCACAATTTCATGGCGCACATAGATCGGGCGGCCAAATTTGATGAGTGCTTTTTCGACGATCTCAATCGCACGATCCACCCCTGCGCAAAAGCCGCGCGGCTCGGCCAAAAGAATTTCCTCAACTTGCGAATTCGCACTCATAGCACACCAATCACTTTCACTTCAAAGCGTACAGGCTGACCCGCCAAAGGATGGTTGAAGTCAAACAGCACTTTGTCATCTTGCACTTCGCGCACCGCACCCGCAAAAGACCGGTTGGTGGTGCCTTCCCCAAAGGGCATAGGAAACTGCACCACATCACCCACGTTGTACTTTTCCAGCGGGTCGCCATGCTGCGCGAGTAGCTTTCTTGCCACCCATTGAATCATCTGAGGATTGCGCTCGCCAAAGGCCTCGCCCGCTGGCAAATCAAACGTCGAGTGTGTGCCTTCCGCAAGCCCCAGCAAGCGTTGCTCCATCGCCGGGGAGAGCTCACCTGTGCCCAGCGACAAGGTGGCGGGCTGGCCATCAAAGGTGTTGATGATGTCGCCCTGCGGGCCGCTCAAGCGGTAGTGCAGGGTGAGGAAGGAGGAGGGTTCAATCACGGGCATGAAATTTTTGGCTCAAGCCGACATGGCCTGAACGCATTGCGTAAACTCCCTCTATTGTAGAAACCCCTGCTTGCCTTTGCCGCCATGCTGCTCAAAACCCTGCCACCCGATGCTCGCCCGCGCGAGAAGCTGCTTGCGCGTGGCCCTGCGGCGTTGAGCGATACCGAGCTGTTGGCCTTGCTGCTACGCACTGGCTTGCAAGGGAAAAATGTGCTGGTTTTGGCACAAGAAATTGTGGAGAAATTCGGTGGTATTGCCGGTTTACTGAATGCAGGTGGCGAGGGTCTCAAAGACATCAAAGGCTTGGGGCCCGCCAAAAGAGCTGAGCTACAAGCGGTGCTGGAACTCTCGCGCCGCGCATTGACGCAGCAATTGCAGGAAAAACCTGTGCTGGAAACGCCGGCAGCGTTGTGTGACTTTGTGCGCCTGCACATTGGCAACAAAGCTCATGAGGTGTTTGCTGTTTTGTTTTTGGATGTTCACCAGCGCCTGATTGCATGCGAGGAAATGTTTCGCGGCACTGTGGCGCAGACCACGGTCTATCCCCGCGAGGTGGCTCTGCGCGCCTTGCATTACCAGGCCAGCAGCGTCGTGCTGGCGCATAACCATCCTAGCGGGCAAGTACAGCCCAGCCATGCCGACCATGCCCTTACAGCAAAACTCAAGGCAGGCTTGGGACTGCTCGATATTCGTGTGATGGATCATGTGATCGTGAGCCCGAGTGCAGCGTTTTCGATGCTGGCAGAGGGGGTGCTGTGAAAAAACTGCAAACACTGGCAGATTTGAAGCAAGTCAAGCAGCAGATTGTGCTGCAGGCGAAAGAGCGTGCTGCTATGGAAGCCGCTCGCTTGGAGGCGATCAAAAAAGCGCAGGCGCAGAAAGAAGTATTTGCCCGCAGTGTCGGGCGCGTGAAACCCTTGCACGCACCCAAGAAAGCACAACTGGTCATTGAGATGCCGGCGCCGATTCCGGTGCAGCGCCAGCGCGATGAACAAGCCGTGCTGCGAGAAGCGCTCAGCGACGAGTGGGACACAACCAGCTTGCTCGACACCGATGAGGCTTTGAGCTTTCGCCGCCCCGGCGTGGGCGTGGATGTCGTACGTAAACTCCGCAAAGGCGAATGGACGGTGCAGGCACAACTGGATTTGCACAATCAGCGCACCGAAGAAGCGCGCGAGATGCTCGGGCAATTCATCCGC
>JBJTSL010000128.1:0-2095 GCA_046076625.1 Allobrachymonas sp. | reverse complement strand
GCGGCTCTTCCAGCGTCTTGAGCAAAGCGTTAGCCGAGGCGGTATTCAGTTGCTCCGCTGGGTACACAAGAATGGCCTTGCCGCGCCCGCGTCCGCTGGTCAGCTCGGCAAAAGCCACCGCTTCGCGCACTTCGTCAATGCGGATGTCTTTGGAGGGTTTGCGCTTTTTTTCGTCCAGCTCTTTTTGTGCTTTTTCACTCAAAGGCCAGCCCAGCGCGAGCATCTGCACTTCGGGCATGAGCACCACCAAATCGGTATGGCTGCGCGCCTGAATTTGCTGGCAGCTGGCGCACACGCCGCAAGCGCCCTGCCCATTGGCAAGCCGCTGTGCTGAATCTGGCGCTTCACACAGCCAGCTTTGTACCAGCGAGAGCGCCAGCTCGTAATGCCCCAAGCCCGAGGGTCCATGCAGGAGCAGGGCATGCGCTTGGCTGCCCAGCAATTGGCTGCGCTGCGCCATCAGCCACGGTGGCAAATCTTGGCGGCCGGTTGAACTGCTGATTTCGCTCATGCCAAATACCCGCGTTCACGCACCGCCGCCATCACCTGCGCACGCACCTGCTCTCGCGGGGCGTTGCCATCTATTTTGGTGAAGCGCTTCGGGTCGCTCGTCATACGCTGCGCATAGCCGCTGGCCACGCGCTCAAAAAACGCCACATCCTGCGATTCAAACTTATCGGGCTGTCGTGCAGCGGCCAGCCGCTGTGCAGCCACTGCGGGCGGCACGTCAAACAACAGCGTCAAATCAGGCTGCAAAATGCCTTGATTCAAGTGAATTTTTGAAGTAATTTCGACCTCTAGCCGGCATAAATCCTGCGCATAGTGCTCTAGTTTTAATAGCGTCTCACGATCAAACCCACGCCCTGCGCCTTGGTAGGCAAAAGTGGCATCTGTGAAGCGGTCACACAGCACGACATCGCCTCGCGCCAGCGCCGGCGCAATCACTCGCACGATGTGCTCACGCCGTGCGGCAAACGCGAGCAGGCTTTCAGTGAGCGCATCCATGGGCTCATGCAAGATGATCTCGCGCAGCTTTTCCGACAGCGCCGTGCCGCCGGGCTCTCGCGTAAGCACCACCTGCTGGCCGGGCCAGACTGAAGCGCGAAAAGCGTCGGCCAGCGCCTCGATATGACTTGATTTGCCTGCGCCGTCGATGCCTTCAAAGCTGATGAATATGCCGCTCATGCGCCGATTCTAGTGGGCGGCTGCCAGCGCACCGCGCTGCTGGCATCACTTTGCGCTGAAATGTTCAGCAATCAAGTTGCGCAAACATCGGTTTGCAGGGTCAGAGTGCACGCGTCGATGCCAAAACATCTTCAACTCAAACGCAGGCATGTTCACTGGATGAGCCAGCACATGCAGTTTGAACGCCGCGGCGCATTGCTCAGCCAGCTTCTGCGGCACTGTGGCAATCAAATCGGTCTGGCTCACCAAATGCGGCACGCTCAAGAAGTTCGGCACGCGAAGACGCACCTTTCTCTGTTGGCCTGCTTGCGAAATGGCTTGCAGCGTTTCATCCGCCTTGGTGTGGCCCGTGCCTTCGGCCCGGATAGCGATGTGCTCTACAGATAAAAATTTCTCCAATGTTAGCTTGGGCTTCTTGGCTGCCAGCAATGGATGCCCCTGTCTTGCGATACACACATACTGCTGTGCAAACAGTTTGCGTTGATACAGGCCTTCGGTCACATCAGGCAGCCAGCCTATCGCCAGATCTACCTTGCCTTCGGCCATTGCGGTGGTGATGCTGCCCACGGGTGAATTGGGCTTGGCTTGGCTATCGCGCAGGGTCTCCAGCGTCAAGCCGGGCATTTGTTGCGCGATAGATGTGAGCAGGGCAGGCCGAAAAACGATTTCGCCAATGTCTGTCATGGGGATGGTGGCTTGCCAAGTGCTGTGCGCTGGGTCAAACTTAGCCTTGGCTCTCAGAGACTGGCCAATCGATGCGAGGGCTGGCTGCAAGGTGGCGCGCAGGCTTTTCGCAAACTCGGTGGGCTCCATGCCGCTGGGTGCGCGGGTGAGCAGCTCGTCGCCCAAGGCTTTGCGCAAGCGAGACAGTGCGTTGCTCACCGCCGGTTGCGAGAGCTGCAAACGCTGC
>JBJTSL010000127.1:0-9150 GCA_046076625.1 Allobrachymonas sp. | reverse complement strand
CACGAGTTTTTGCGTGTACTGCGCCTGAGAAAAGGTAAGGTCACATGCCCCAAGCAGCCAAAAGAACACTATTAAATACATAGCATTCCGCGCAGATAATACGCCGGACAGATGGCTAAAACGCTTCAAAATCACAGCCTGGCCAGCCATGCTTCGGGTTGATAGCCCACGGTGAGCAAACCCTGTACCTGTACCACAGGCCGCTTGATCACGCTGTTGTTGGCCAACATCAAAGCGATGGCGGATTCATCATCCACCACGGCGACTTGCGCTGCCGCATCCAACTGCCGCCAAGTCGTGCCCTTCTTGTTCACCAGCGCTTCCCAGCCCAGCGCACGCACCCATTCGCGCAAACCCGCCTCGGGCACACCTTGTTTTTTGAAGTCATGAAATTGGTAAGGCTTGCCTTGTGCATCAAACCAAGCGCGGGACTTTTTGACGGTGTCGCAATGGGGGATACCGTAGAGGGTGATGATATTGCTCATGCAGGGATTGTGCGGCAGGATAAAGCTGCCACACAACGTACACTTTGGTCTTTCACCGCTGCCTCCACACCATGAGCCTGCTGCACGGAATTCGCGTTCTCGATTTTGGCCGCTTCATCGCGGGCCCGTATTGCGCGGCACTGTTGGGCGACCATGGCGCGGATGTGATTCGTATTGAGCGCATCGAAGGCGGCGAAGACCGCTACGTACCCCCCGTGGCCGACACGGGCGAGGGCGGCATGTATTTGCAGCTCAACCGCAACAAGCGCTGCCTCACGCTGGATTTGGGCAGCGTTGAGGGGCGGCGCATCGTGCGCTTGCTGGTGCAAAGCGCCGATGTCGTGGTGGCCAATTTGCCGCCTGCGACCTTGCGACATTTGGGACTGGATTGGGAAAGTATCTCTGCCCTCAACCCGCGCACGGTTCTGGTGGTAGCGACCGCCTATGGCTCCGTCGGCCCTTACAGCCAACAACCGGGCTTTGACTCCGTGGGGCAGGCCATGAGCGGCGCGATGTACATGTCGGGACTGCCCGATGCGCCGGTACGCGCCAGTGTGAACTATGTGGATTTCGCTACCGCGCAGGCTTGCGCCATGGGCACGTTGGCAGCGCTTTGGGCGCGTGAGCGCAGCGGTAAGGGGCAGTTGGTGGAAAGTTCACTGCTGCGCTCGGCCTTGATTCACACGAATTCGCTGTTGATTGAGCAAGCCGTGCGTGCACCTGATCGCATTCCTCAAGGCAATCGCGGCTATTTGGCTGCACCGGGTGATGTGTTTCACACGCGCACGGGTTCGCTCGTGGTGCAGTCGGTCGGGCAAGCGATGTTTGAGCGCTGGTGCGCTTTGGTGCAGCGGCTCGATCTCATCCAAGAGCAGCGCTTTGCCACAGACGAGCTGCGCGGGCGGCACAGCGCTGAGATCAGCGCCATCATGTCGGCGTGGTGCGCACAGTTCTCGCGCGAGGAGGCACTGGCCGCATTAGCCCAAGCCAAAATACCCGCAGGCCCGGTGTACAGCCCGCAAGAGGCGCTGGATGACCCGCATATCGCCGCCGCTGGCTTGCTCCAGCCGCGCAGCTTCCCTGGCATGCGGGCGAGCTATCCGCTCACGCCGCATCCGGTCGATATGGCTGACACGCCTGTCGGCTTTCAGCGCGGCGCACCCACACTGGGTGAGCATACGGACGACATTCTGGCCGAATTGGGCTATTCGGTTGAAGCGATAGCTGCCTTGCATCAACAGAAGGTCGTTTGAAGCTTGCGCTGCAAGTTCAAGCACATCAGGGACAATTGAGGCATGAGAGATTTGAACCAATGGCTGGCTTACATCGAGAGCCTTCACCCAAAAAATATCGACATGGGGCTGGAGCGGGTGCGCGTCGTCTGGAGTCGGCTCAAAAGTGCGCTGAATGTAGAGATCGCCTGCCCGGTGATCACGGTAGCGGGCACGAATGGCAAAGGCTCGACCTGCGCTTTTTTGGAAAGCATTTACGCCCAGGCCGGTTACAAAACGGCGGTTTACAGCAGCCCGCATCTGGTGCATTTTTTGGAGCGCTGCCGCTTGCGCGGGGAGAATGCCAGCGCTTCGGATTTCATCGCCGCATGCGCAGACGTGGAGACGGCCAGATGCCAGAAAACCTCTGAACACCAGCCCGAAGTCAGCCTCACCTATTTTGAATTCACCACACTGGCTTTTTTCCTCATCATGGCGCGCGCTGCGCAGGCTCAGCAGATTGACGTGATGATTTTGGAAGTGGGCTTGGGTGGCAGGCTGGATGCGGTGAACATCATCGACACCGATTGCGCGGTCATCACCAGCATCGACCTCGATCACATGGAATTTCTCGGACCCGACCGCGAAAGCATTGGCCGCGAGAAAGCCGGCATCATGCGAGCTGGCAAGCCCGTGGTGGTGAGCGACCCGATGCCACCGCAAAGCCTGATCGACCATGCGGAAAAACTAGGGGCTGACCTATGGAAAATGGGCCGAGACTACAACTACCAAGGCGATAAGCAGCAGTGGGCTTGGAGCGGGCGTTCCAAAAGATTCAATGGTCTGGCCTATCCTGCCCTGCGCGGCGCGAACCAGCTCATCAACGCCAGCGGCGCACTTGCGGCCATCCATGTGCTGCATGACAAACTCCCCGTCACCGCGCAAGCCGTGCGCAATGGGCTTGCCTTTATCGAGCTGCCGGGGCGTTTTCAAATCGTGCCGGGGCAGCCCGCGCTGGTGCTGGATGTGGCTCACAACCCGCATTCGGTGGCGGCTTTGGCCGCCAATTTGGATGCCATGGGCTTTTACCCGACCACGCATGCCGTTTTCGGCGCAATGGGAGACAAAGACCTCACGCCCATGTTGCTCAAACTCGCCCCCATCATCGACCGCTGGTATTTCACTGATCTGCCCACCCCCCGCGCGGCTTCTGGCGCGGATTTGCAAAGCCGCTGGCAGGCGCTGAACACCCGTGCCGACGTAAGGAGCAGCGTTTACACCTCGCCACAAGCTGCGCTGGATGCAGCGGTCGCCGCGTCTACCACAGCCGATAGAATCGTGGTGTTCGGCTCGTTTTACACCGTGGGCGGCGTGCTGGCGCACGGCACACCGCGCCTCCATGCTCCCCACCTTTCTTCTTGAAAAGACTCCATGGCTTGGTTCAATTTTGGCAAACAAGAGGATTCGTCAGCAAAAACTTTGGCTGATGCCCCTGTGGAATCGGTGGAGAGCCTGCGCGCCCGCGCCAAACGCCGCCTGATTGGCTCGCTGGTCTTGGTGCTCAGCGCCGTGATCGGCTTTCCCTTGCTGTTTGACACGCAGCCGCGCCCGGTGTTGGTGGATGTGCCGATTGAGATTCCCGACAAAAACAAAGTCGCGCCCTTGAAGCCGCCCGCCGCCACAGCGCCCACCACGCCTGCGCCCGCGGCCCGTGTGGATGAAAAATCCAGCTTGCAAGCCAAAGAAGAAATTGTGCAACCGGGGCCGGTTTCCGCACCACTTGTCAAGCAGAACCAGCCCTCTGCCGGCACAGAATCTGCGCAGAGTGCTACGAAAACAGTAGCGCCCACCCTACCATCTGCTGACAGGAATGCACAGGATGCATCCGCCAAAGACAAAGCGGCCAAGGAAAAAGCAGCAGCTGACAAGCTCGCCGCAGACAAGGTAGCAGCCGAAAAAGCGGCTGCAGAAAAAGCCAGCAAAGACAAAGCCGCCGAGGCCGCCCGCGCACAAGCTTTGCTTGAAGGCAAAGCGCCCACCGCCGCAGCCAGTGCCGCTGCCGCAAATAGTGCCACGGGTGAGCGCTTCATCGTGCAATTTGGCTCGTTTGCCGAGGAAAGCAAAGCGCGCGAAGTGCGGCAAAAAGTTGAGCGTACTGGCCTCAAGACCTATGCCCAGGTGGCAGACACCAAAGAGGGCAAGCGCCACCGCGTGCGCGTGGGCCCCTTTTCCAGCCGCGCCGATGCTGAAAAAGCCGCCAACAAGATCAAGTCGCTCGATCTTCCAGCGGCGATTTTGACGCTCTGAACACAACAACACCGCCATGCAACTGGCCGCGCTGGACTGGATCATTCTTGCCGTGCTTCTGCTCTCACTGGGCATTGGCGCATGGCGCGGGCTGGTGTATGAAGTGCTCTCGGTGCTGGGCTGGTTGGCCGCTTTCATCATCGCCCAGCTGTATGCAGCCACTGTTGGTGCACTGTTGCCCATGACGGGCGCGACGGAGGCGCTGCGCTATGCGGCAGGCTTCACCATCAGCTTCATCGCCAGCGCGTTTGCTGCTGGCCTGCTTGCGTGGCTGGCCAAAAAACTCATTGAAAAAGTCGGCCTGCGTCCGGTGGACCGGACCCTGGGCGCTTTGTTTGGCCTGCTGCGTGGCGTTGTGATTTTGCTGGCTGCGACCACCGCTGTACTCATGACGCCGCTCAAAGACGGCGATTGGTGGAAGCAGTCTGCGGGCGCGGGGGTGCTCTCCAGTGTGCTGCGCGGCATCAAGCCGCTGCTGCCCCGCGAAGTGGGACAATACATCCAAGCGCAAGGCTCGGTGCAGCCGCGCAACTCAAGGGAAATCTAACACCATGTGCGGCATTGTCGGCGTCGTCTCCTCCAGCCCGGTCAATCAACTGATTTATGACGCCTTGCTGCTCTTGCAGCATCGCGGACAAGACGCTGCCGGCATCGTGACCCAGCAGGGCACGAAGTTTTATATGCAAAAAGCCAAGGGCATGGTGCGCGATGTATTTCGCACCCGGAATATGCGCGCCCTGCCCGGCAATGTCGGCCTCGGCCAAGTGCGCTACCCCACAGCAGGCAATGCCGAGAGTGAAGAAGAAGCGCAGCCGTTTTACGTGAACGCGCCCTTTGGCCTGATGCTCGTTCACAACGGCAATCTCACCAATGTCGAAGCACTCAAAGAGCAGCTCTTCAACCACGACCATCGCCACATCAACACCACCAGCGACACCGAGGTGCTGATCAACGTGCTCGCGCATGAGCTGGAGCTAACGACGCGCGGACTTCCATTGCAGCCCAAAGACGTGTTCGCCGCTGTGCGCGGCGTCAATCAGCGCATCAAAGGCTCGTATGCCGTGATCGCGCTCATTGCAGGCCACGGCCTGCTCGCATTTCGCGATCCATTTGGAATTCGCCCGCTGTGCCTAGGTCGATCAGAAGATGGCACGGTGATGGTCGCCAGCGAATCCGTCACGCTCGAAGGCACAGGCCATGTTTTAGAGCGCAATATCGCGCCCGGCGAAGCCGTGTTCATCGATTTAAAAGGCGAAGTCCACAGCGCCATCTGCGCCGAGAAAACACAACTCTCGCCCTGCATTTTTGAATACGTCTACCTCGCTCGCCCCGACTCCACCATGGACGGCATCAGCGTCTACCAAGCCCGCTTGAACATGGGCGAGACGCTGGCCAAACGCGTGATCTCCACCGTGCCGCCCGATGAAATTGATGCCGTGATTCCCATCCCCGAATCCAGCCGCCCCAGCGCCATGCAGCTTGCGCACCTCTTAGGCAAGCCGTATCGCGAAGGCTTCGTAAAGAACCGCTACGTCGGCCGCACTTTCATCATGCCCGGCCAAGGCGTGCGTAAAAAATCCGTGCGCCAAAAGCTCAACGCGATTGGCAGCGAATTCAAAGGCCGCCGCGTGCTCTTGGTGGACGACTCTATCGTGCGCGGCACCACCAGCCGCGAGATCGTGCAAATGGCCCGCGATGCCGGCGCCGCCAAAGTCTATCTCGCCAGCGCCGCCCCACCCGTGCGCTACCCCAACGTCTACGGCATCGACATGCCCACCCAGACCGAACTGATTGCTCACGGCAAAACCCCCGACGAAATCCGCGCCTACATCGGTTGCGATGCTCTGATTTACCAAGACGTAGAAGGCATGAAACAAGCCGTGCGCAAATGCAATCCTGCGATTCAAAACTTTGAAGCTAGTTGCTTCGATGGCGTGTACATCACGGGGGATGTCGGGGCGGGGGATGCGGATCGGATTAATGCGGGGCGGGATACAAGCGAGTCGATCTAAATGG
This sequence comes from Allobrachymonas sp., assembly GCA_046076625.1. Lineage (GTDB taxonomy): Bacteria > Pseudomonadota > Gammaproteobacteria > Burkholderiales > Burkholderiaceae_C > JANMDU01. The sequence continues at coordinate 3,131 of JBJTSL010000127.1, read as the reverse complement.
CGTAAAAGCAAGCTCAAGGCAGCGTGTGGAATGAAACCCTAAATGAAGAGAGTACTCATTTCCTTAACGCCCGTTAATCGCTCTTATTGGCTGTTTTTTTGAGGTGATATTAGGTCAAAGGTTCATTACAAATTTCAGTAGTTTTCATCAAGAAAACACTTTGCTGACTCTGATTTGTTGTGCTCTGCTGATGTGGTTTCCAGCTTTGACTGCGGCGAGGATTGACATCGGATCGCACACATCAAAGCTATCTCAAACGGCTCGCTGGCTACTCACTTTTCCCTTCATCCTTTCTATTTTCGTACTCGCCACGGTGCTGGGAATTTATGGCTGGTCTTCAGCGCTAGGAACAATGCTGGACACACCTATCGTCCAAGTTCCCATGACAGTCAAAAGCTATGCAGAACGGCTGCGCACGACTCGCAGCTACATTTGCCCTCGTGTTGCTGACTTGAAATATCAATCCGATGAAGCCAAGATATGTCTGGACGGAATTTACACAGGCGCTGCGCTGTACGTGGGTCAACGCGTCCTAGTCAACGGGAAAATTTCAGTTTTTGGGTTTTATATAGAGCAGGTTACTGTTGACTCAAAGTAAGCATGAGATTTTTCCATGAGTCAAACCGGGGCTGATCCTTAGAATTTCCAGTTCGCATCACGCAAACGGGTTCAACACCTTCACACCCAGTGCTTTGAAATCCGCCACATTGCGGCTCACCACCTGCAAGCCATGCGCCTTTGCCGTGGCAGCGATCATGGCGTCTTCGTAGAGTGTGTCGGATTGGTGATGCATCAGTTTTGCCCAATAGCGAAATGCGTTGGCATCCATGGGCAGCACGTTGTAGCTCGCGGCTACGAGTTCTAGCCAACTTTCGATCTCAGTGGCTTTCGCCGGATCTTGTTCTCGGGTCAATTCGATGCCCGCTTGAATTTCGCCCACAGAGACCGCAGAAATGTTCAGCTGCGCATCATCAACGGATTGAAGCCACGCAAGCACTGCACCATGTGGCTTGGGTTTGCGCAATTCGGAGATGACATTGGTATCGAGGAGGTACATCGATGCCCCGCACTCTCATTTGAACGCTTGAGGCGCACGACGGCGAGCTTGCCCACGCGTAGGTAACTGCAATTCAATACGCGCATCATCCGAGAGCAATAGCGCTTTGAGTGAAGGACGCACTGTCTCGCTCATGCGCCGCCACTCCTGTACTGGCACGAGCACCGCCGCCTGCGCCCCGCGCTTGGTCACAAGCTGCGGCCCTTCTGTGAGGCAAGCCTCCAAAAACTCACTGAATCGCGCCTTTGCGTCTTGTACAGCCCATGTGTGCATGGCAATCTCCAAACTAGTCAGATAACTAGTTTGACAGATACGCTCTCGTCTGTCAACGTGTATGTTGGTCCAGCGCAAAGGCTGACCGCAATCTAAGAAACCGCCAACAACTCCACATCAAACTTCAGCGTCGCATTCGGCGGAATCACGCCACCTGCACCGCGTGCGCCGTAGCCCAGTTCTGGGGGAATGATTAGGGTGCGTTTGCCGCCGACTTGCATGCCGGCCACGCCTTCGTCCCAGCCGCGAATCACCATGCCTGCGCCCAGATCAAACTGGAACGGGTCGTTGCGGTCTTTGCTGGAATCAAACTTCGCGCCTTGCTGGCCATTGTTGTAAAGCCAGCCGGTGTAATGCACAGTCACATATTGGCCAGCAGCGGCGGCAGCGCCAGTGCCGATTTGCGTGTCGGTGTATTGCAGGCCAGAGGATATTGTAACAGGAGTGGTCATGAGAATCCTTTACTATAAATTTAATAGCATACAGCGCAGAATATACGCCGGCGAACCGCCTATTTTGCTTGAAATTTGTTGCTTGACTGCTTGCTGCTGAAAATTGCTTGACCCGCAGCGTTAGACTCTCTCCATGAATATGAATTTGGTGCTGTTTTCAGCTGTGTTGAATCTGATCCTGCTGATCGGCCTATTTTTATGGCTTTTGATGGGTTCGCCGGCAAGAATGCTGCGTGGAATGCTATCAAGAGATGAGCAAATTCAGCAGCATGAACAACTCAAGACACAGCTTGCGCAGAGCAATGAGCGGCTGGAACGGGAGCTGCGCGCGGAGTTGACTGCGAATGCGCAATCGGCGCGGCTGGAGATGGGGCAAACGCTCTCGGCGCTGCAAGGCCATGTGCAGCAGTCGCTCACTGGGTTTCAGGGGAATTTGACGACGCAGCTCACGAATATTTCAGAAGGCAATGCGCGGCGGCTCACCGAGGTGCGTGAGACGCTGGATGCGCAGCTGGCGCGAGTGCGCGAGGCATTGAATCAGCAATTGGAGCAGTTGGCGCAGAAAAACGAAACCAAGCTCGATGAAATGCGCCGCACGGTGGACGAGAAGCTGCAAACCACGCTGGAGACGCGGCTGGGTGAAAGCTTCAAGCAGGTGGCTGACCGGCTAGAGCAAGTGCACAAGGGCTTGGGCGAGATGCAGACGCTCGCCGCTGGTGTGGGCGATTTGAAGCATCTGCTCACCAATGTGAAAACGCGCGGCACGTTTGGCGAAGCGCAACTGGGCGCGTTGCTGGAACAGGTGTTTGTGGCCGAGCAGTTTGCCGCGCAGATTGCCACCGTGCCGGGCAGCCGCAATGTGGTGGACTACGCGATTCGGCTACCGGGGCGCAGCGACAACGGTGAACCGACATGGCTGCCCATCGACTCGAAATTTCCCACCGAAGATTATGAGCGCTTACTCGATGCGCAGGAGCGTGCTGATCCGTTGGCAGCCGAAATTGCCGCCAAAGCGCTGGAGGCGAGGATTCGTTTGGAGGCCAAATCCATGGCGGAGAAATACATCGCGCCGCCGCACACCACGGATTTTGCAATCCTGTTTTTGCCGTCTGAAGGCTTGTACGCCGAGGTACTGCGCCGCCCTGGCCTCATGGACAACTTGCAGCGCGATCACCGCGTCACGCTCGCTGGCCCGACCACGCTACTTGCCATGCTCAATTCACTGCAAATGGGTTTCCGCACCCTGGCTTTGGAGCAGCGCAGCTCGGAAGTCTGGCAAGTGCTGGGTGCCGTAAAAACCGAGTTTGGCAAGTTTGGTGAGTTCGTCACCAAAGTTCGTGCGCAGGCGG
>JBJTSL010000126.1:0-6354 GCA_046076625.1 Allobrachymonas sp. | reverse complement strand
TACGCACATTTGATGCCGGCGAACTGCCCAAATCGCCTGATTAGCCAGCTGCCTCAGATACTGCTTGCATTTACAGTGGAATTCATGGATACTGACTGAATGTACAGTTTTTCTCTGAGGCGATGACAATGTCCATTAATCATATCCAGTTCCAGCGCGGCCTGTCTTTACCGCAGTTTTTGCAGCAATTTGGGACTGAGGCGCAGTGCGAGGATGCGTTAGCAGCGGCTCGCTGGCCATCGGGCTGGCGCTGTGCACATTGCAACTGCTGCCGCTTCTTTCCTACCCGCTCCAACACGGGGCGCAAGCTGTGGGAGTGCTTTTTGTGTGGCTACCACGTTATGGGCTGTTGGTGCGTCGGTTACCATACAAAGCGCTGAGTGCGCCGTAGACAGACAAAGTCAGAGCCACGCACGCACCGCTGGGCGCATCAAACCACCAGCTTGCTGTCAGGCCGAAGGCGCATGCGGTAAGAGCACCTGCCCATGCTGTGGTGCGCGACAGGCCAGCGTGCTGCCACAATGCAGGAGCGATCAAGGTCGCAAACACCAGAAAAAGCCCCAATACCGGCACAGCCAAGCTTACGACGCATGCGAAGACGGGGTAGAACAAACCATCGCGCCGTAGCTTTGAGCCCAGCAAGAGCACGACCAAGGCGCACAGCGCCATTAGCCCCACCTGTGGCCATTGCGCCCACAGCACATCGGCTGCCAGCAACTCCGACATGCGCTCGCGTCCATGCGGGTCTTGCCTAGCACCCAAAAGGGCGACGCTGGCACCCAGCACATACAACAGACCGATCAGGGCCTCGCGCTGACTCGGCCAGCGCTGCGACAACATCGCCACTGCCGCTGAGCATGCCAGTGCGCCTGCAATGGCCAGCGCTTGAGCCATGAGCCAGCTGGGGTGGTCCACCAAAGCGCCAGCCCACAGAGCTGCCGCTGCAGCAGCTTGTGCGACGGCCAAGTCAATGAAAACAACACCGCGCGTCAGCACCTGTGTACCCAACGGCGCCAGCGCCAACACACCAAACAGCAGCGCTGCCACCGGCAACACAAACCAAGTGTGTGTCACCAACGAATCAAGGTTCATCGTTTGACCGCTTGCAGCAGCTCGTTGAGCAAGCCGTCAAACCATTGCACCAGCTCCCTCTCAGCAGCCTCTTCGGGCACGGTGGCCGGCAAGACAACCACAGGCACTTTCGCGCCAACGACACCCAGTTGCCCGGTAAGCCAACGCGCCGCGCGTGGGTCTTGGTAGCCAGAGATCACCACCGCCATGGGCGGCTTGGCGCGCAGTCCTTCCAGTAGCCGCTGAAGATGTCCGGGCGTGGGCGACATGCCGGGGCGGGGTTCTAGGTCGGCCACTTGCTTGATGCCCAGCCACTGCCAAAGGTAGCCAAAGCTGCTGTGCTGCGCTGCAACCTGCTGCCCGCGCAAGGGCACGGCGCGGCGCTCCCACTCGGTGATTCGCTGACGCCAGCGGATTTCAAATGCCGCGCGGCGCTGCTCAATGGCGGCTTGCTCGGCAGGCAGCGCCTGACCTAGCCGCTGGCTGAGCGCTTGCGCCACATCCATCAGGTTGCGAGGATGCGCATGCACATGCGGATTCCCTTCGGCGTGCACATCGCCCGCCCAAGGCGTGCCGATGAGACCGGGCTGTGGGTCGATCAGCGCCACATGGTCCGCCGCGAAAAACACATCACGTGTGCGCGCATTGCCCGCACGCTCCTGCAATGTGGGCAACCATCCCGATTCGAGCGATGCGCCGGTGCAGATGGCCAGATCGGCCGAGCGCAGTTGTGCAATCAGTGCCGGGCGCGCTTCTATGTGATGCGGGTCTTGCCCAGCGTGCGTGGCCACATGCACCCGCGCTACGGGAAGCAGCAAACGCGTGAGCGCAGCCCATTCGGGCTCGCAGGCAAAGACGGTGAACGCCGCTGCCGAGCTCGCCAGCCAAGGGCTGAGCGCGAGCAGCCAGACCGCGGCGAAGCGCTTGGAGATGCGACTAAAACGCATGGGCACCGTGCGCACCAAAGGCCAGCACGTATTGCAATTGCACGGAGCGCTTGGCCGGATTCTCGAATGCCACCGCATCACGCTGCGCGGTGTATTGCAGCCGCAGCGATTGCATGTGGCTGGGCTTCCAAGCGAGCATCAGCGCACGCTCGCGTAGCAAGGCGCTGTGGAAATGATCCCCATGAGGCATGCGGGCGCGCAGCCAGTCGGCTCGCGCACCGATCTCCCATTCGGGGCGAAAGCGCCATACGGCGGTGATCGCATTGGATTCATGCTTGTCACGCGATGTGGCAAAGCGGTTCAGGTCGGTAGTGCGTGCCGCTTCAAAGCCCAGGCGCACTTGGCTGTCCCGGTTGTTGCCGCCAGGCGCCCATTTCCAAGTCGCATCCACCAACCAAGTCTTGCGGCCGCTGAACTGCGCGCCATGCGAGTGCGCATGGTCGTGCCCGCCTTCTGCGCTGTGGTCGTCGTCATGTTCTTCCACGGCGGCTTCACGCCGGTTGTTGATGTGGGACAGCCCCAGTTGCCAACTGTGCGAGCGGTTCAGGTCCGCCCCGGTTTTGACCACCCAGGTGCTCGCGCCGATGCTGGGTGCGGAGCCGGCTGTTTCCTTTACCAGACGTTTGCCCCGAAACGCTTCTACGCCCAGCATCAGGTAAAAGGGGGTGGGTGCCGTCCAGTTCACGCGCAGCCCATCGTCGTTCCAGTGGCCACCAAAAAAACCGCGGTAGAGCAAGGGGCGCTCCACAAAATCGTCTGCATGCGTATGCTGCTGGTTGAGGTAGCCGATCTGAGAAGCGAACCGCCCCGCACGTACGGACAGACCCGCTGGCAGGCGCGTGGTTTCAATCCAAGCCTCCTCGATGCTTTTCTCTAGCCGGCCATCATGCGTTTCGAACATAGCACCGATGTTCGCTTTGAACATCGAGCCGACCGGGCCACTGGCCGTGATATCGCTGTGACCCAGTTGCAGTCCCTTGTCACGGCTGCCCAACGCCAAGGGGCGTGAAGTCTGTGTCACATCGACCACGGCACCGAATTGCCAGCCTTGCGCGGCCTGTACCTTTGATGCAGTTTGTGCCAAGGCCGTGCCAAAGGCCATGGCCAGCGGCAAGGCCAGAAGCACGTTGTGGCTTTGTTTCATGAGGTGGACTTTCAGCGCGTGATGCCCAGCCAGGCCAGGGCTGCAGGGGTGTAGCCCAGACTGCGGCGCGTCACCACGGCACCGTTGGTGCTGTTGACAGTGATCAGTTGCTTGGCCACCGGGTCGGTGATGTACACCTCATTCTTGGCGCCATTGGCGGCAATTGCCGGCCACGGTGCGGCAGTGGGCATGGTGGGAATGGCACCTGTGACACGTGCCAGATTCACCCATCCTGTGCCTTGCCTCTGAGAAACGGTCAATGTGCCTAGGTCGTCAATGATGAAAAAGCGTTGGCCGCTGCTGTCAAAGCCATGGGCGCGGCGCACGCGGCCATTGACCCAACCTTCGGGTGTGAGGTTACTCACGGCGGCGGTTTCACCATTGACTGCATAGAAGCGCGTCGTCACGGTCGCAGGTGCCACGCCATCGGTCGCGATACCGATGAAATGATTGGGCAGGCGCGGGTGGCCGGCGATTGTGCCTACGCGCAGCGGTGTGCTCAGTATTTGGCCGTCGCTCACGGTGCTTGCGCTGAGGTGTTTGACCAGCAGCATCCCGTCGCTGCAGCCCACCAAGGTGCTACTGCCCGAGCTGAAGCTACCGTGCATGCCATTGCAGCGCGCAGGCAGTTGCCGGTCAAAGCTGTAGCCGCTGCCGTTGCGCTGGTAGAGCGTCAAGTGTGTCGGCAGGGTGTCGGGGGCATCGTTGGCGCGCGCCACGGTCAGCAGCTTGTTGCCCACGGGCTCGCCTAAGCCATGGATAGGCAAGCTCAGAGCCAATGAGGCCGCGGTGTTTCCCGCAGCGATGGAGTTGTCGGTGAAGAGCCGCACGCCCGCGTTCTGCACGGGAGTGGCGCTGGCATTGCCATCCATGAAGAAAGCGGCTTGCACGCCGGCCTGCACATCGTAATGTGTGGGCCGTGCGCCCACGAGCGTGTAGCTCATGGGCTTGGAAGCCTGCTTGTAGTCGTGCAGGTGATCGCCATGATCTTCTTGCCAGACACCGCCGTCGAAAAATTGCACCAGATCGTTCGTGCGCTGAGGCACCACCGCGTAGCGCCCGCCCGGGCTCGCATACACGGCAGAAGGCACATTGGCCAAGACATGGCTGGCCTCCACGTTGCCGCTGTCCAGATCGTGAATGCGCAAAGTGTTTGAATTTTGCTCTGTCAGCGCCAATCGTCCGGAGGTGTCGATGAAAATAGTGCCGTGGTCGTCTTTGTCATCGCTATCAACACCGCCGCCACAAGCGGCGAGGAGGGCGGTGGCGACGACTGTGGCAAAGAGCCATCGGCGTTTGAAAATCCGGGAATGCTTCATGGTCTTCTCCTATGTCTAAGTCATGTTGGCGTTGTGTATGCATTAATGATAATAAATTATCAATATAAATAATAACACGTTATCATTTAAATTAATCAGCGAAGCGCTCATCTGATATTCTCAAACCATGGAACGACAAACCCGCCAAAGCAGCGCCATCCGCAATGCCATTGCCCGAGCCGAACGCCCGCTGCTGCCCGCAGAGGTGTTGGAGGTCGCGCAACAGACCGTCACCGGACTGGGAATTGCCACGGTTTACCGCAACTTGCGGGCGCTGGTGCAGGACGGGCTCTTGCAGCCAGTTAACTTGCCAGGGGAAAACACCCGCTACGAGCTGGCGGGGCATCGGCATCACCATCATTTTCAATGCCGCCAATGCCAGAGGGTGTTTGATGTGCACGCCTGTCCGGGCGATTTCGCAGGGCTGGCACCTCAAGGCTTCACGGTGGACAACCACGATCTGACGCTTTATGGCCAATGCAAGGATTGCGGGTCGTCTCCGGCCAGGGGCAAACGAAACCCACTTTGAGCTGGCTTGGGCGTAAAAAACCGCCGGTTGCAGGCATCAAACCTGCGTATAGCGCTCACATTTTAGGAGTTCAACATGACAGGCGCAGTTCAACTTCATCGCGTGCTCACCAGCACGCCCGAGAAAATCTGGCGTGCGTTCACGCAAGCCGATGCCTTCGCGCGCTGGCTGCCGCCCAATGGCTTTGTGGGGCGCATCGAGATGCTGGATGCCAAGGTCGGCGGCGAATGGCGCGGTTATTTCACCAACTTCACAACGGGCTCTGAAATTCACTTTGGCGGCAAATACGTGGAGCTCAAGGAAAACGAAATCATCGCGTACACCGCCCGCTTTGACGGCGCCAACCTCCCCGGCGAGATGACCACGCGTGTGCTGATCAAACCCGCGAATCTGGGTATGGGTGTCGGCGTAGAAATCAACATCACGCAAAGCGGCGCGAGATGAAGGTATGCAACGCGCCATGGCCGATCCTCGCATGAGCGCTGCATCAATACCTTTTGACGGCAAGCGTTTGGTTTACGGTGGCTTTCAGATCCTGGCTCAAAGTTAAAGATACCGATAGGAAATTCAACCGCATGGAGCCAAGTATGGCACGAGTTTTGTGCCTCGAAACACGTTCTGCCAAGGCAGATTGAGCGCTCGCTTGCCGCTCCATGGCGAGAGATTGGGTGGCAAGATGCATTTGGGTCTGGTGCACACGCAGCAGTTCCCCGCAGCGATGGATACCGCCGCATCACAGCGTCACCAACTGACACGCTGGTCCACCTCGTAGTCGGGTACGGGCTGTGCCGCAAGATCCCAATCCGGATCGCCTTGCACCCCGTCTTCAACCTGCGCATCACAGCCTTCCCACAGCGGTGGCCCGCGTGCTGGGGTGATGTGCGGGGGCTCGGAATCCGCCCCGATGTGTTCGAGTATTTGCCGGATATCGACACTGTGGGTGATGAACGCAATGATGCGCATCTGTCCACCGCACATGGGGCACAGCAGCGGGAAGACTTCGTAGATTCTGGCAATCAGCACCGCCCACAGGTAGTGTGCTGGGCGCTTCGGGGGTGCTGCAGGTTCTGGTGTGGAAGGTGTGGGATGAGGTGTGGCTGCGTTGCCCGGCAGCGCCACCCCGGGCATTCCCGAGCCGGATCGTGCGGTCTCCACCGTGGCGGGTTGCGGCGCAGTAGGCTGGGCCAGCGCCGTGACCGCCGCTCTCAGCGGCGAGTTCGGGGCCAGCACGCCAAAGTAGCGGTGCCGGTGGGCGCGTGGCGGGGGCTACCCAATGCTGCAATGCGATCGATCAGCTCCAGTGGCGTCAGGTGCAGCTCATCAGCCTTGGCACCGCGCTTGTCG
>JBJTSL010000125.1:0-6004 GCA_046076625.1 Allobrachymonas sp. | reverse complement strand
CGAAGGGCGCTCATTCGCAAAGCATTGCAAAGTCGCGCCAGCATCAAACTTGGCATGCAAGCTCACACAAGCGCCCACCCCAGCGCGGGCAAAGTCTGGATACACAAGCCGCCTACGTGAAACAGGGGCAACACAGTTGCTATCAAATCCGCAGCGATTAACGCAGCATTCGTGCCGACCAACTGCATGTTTTGGCATAGATTGCGCTGCGTGTGCACTGCGCCTTTGGGCAGGCCAGAGGTGCCCGAGGTATAGACCAAGAGTACGGCGTCTTCGCTGCGGCCGCGCGCCATGTCCACTGCAGGCAATGCGCCGCCTTCTCGCAGCAATGCTTCAAATGTTTGCGTCTGAATGGTATGGCTGGTGCCCAATGTCTGCGCCATGTCTTGCCAAGCCAAGTCGTGCAGCAAGAGGCTGGGGCTGGCATCATTGAGCATGCGTGCAAGCTCCGGTTTTGCCAAGCGGTAGTTCAGCGGCATGGCGATCGCGCCGATACCCGCGCAGGCCAGCAGCAGCGCAATCTGCAAGGGATGGTTCAAACCCAGCCACGCCACGCGATCACCGCGTTGAACGCCGCGCGCACACAAGGCCGCCGCTATCCCACACGCTTGGGCAGCCAGCTGCGCATAGCTGGTTTGCTGCCCCTCAAAACGCAGCGCAGGCGAGTCGCCGCGTCCAGGGGCCTGGGCTTGCATAGCAGGCCAAAGAGTGGCGTGAAGCAGAGGGCTCATTTACCTAACTTTACCGCGCCGCCAATCGCACTTTGCACAGGCAGCCCAAAGTAGGGGTTGTGTTCAATGCTTACCTAGGAGTTTTTATGTTTTCCACTTCTTCTTTTTCCCAACACGGCAAGCGCCGCTTCGTCCATGCCTTGGCGGGCTTGGTGGCGGTCTCAGCTATCGGCCAAGCTGCTGCGCAGTCGCCCGCAGGCCCCCAGCGCGGTGGGCACGACATGGGCCAGATGGCCGAGCGCCGAATTGACCATATGATCAAAGAAATTGACGGTACACCTGAGCAAAAAGCCAAGCTCACCGCGCTGGCGCAAGCCGCGCAAAAAGACATGGCACCACTGCGCGAGCAACTTCAAGCCGCGCGCCAAAAAGGCATGGCCTTGCTTTCCGCCCCCACGATTGACCGCGCCGCCCTGGAAAGACTGCACAGCGAGCAAACCCAGCTCATGGACAATTTGAGCCGCCGCATGCTCACCCACATGGCCGATGCCGCCGAAGTGCTGACCCCCGCACAGCGCGCCAAGCTCGCCGAGAAAATGAAATCACGCAGCGAGGGCGGACGCGGCCGCCACGGTGGCCACGGTGGTATGGGCGGCGGCTGGTTTCGTTAATCGGCAGCCGTTCGCTGGATAAGGTGGCGGGATGCCAAGCGCCACGGCTTCGTCCAACCACCGACCTACCCACTTCTGGCTCATGATAGGCGAGCCTGGTGAATGCGCAATTGATGATCTGACCGGCCGGCCCACTCTCGATCACGCCGGTGGGGTATGTGCATTGGCAAGCCGGTCCAGGTCTGTCGCCTCGTTGATAGGCCAGCCGAGCAGGCTGCGACACAATCGCTGCATGCCTACCCTCACCCTCGTACGCCATGGTCAAGCCAGTTTTGGCGCAGCAGATTACGACAATTTAAGCCCCTTGGGTCAGCAGCAGTCCCAGCAACTGGGTGCGTATTTCCGCGCCAAAGGCCGCCGCTTTGATGCAGTGTTTGTGGGCACTCTGCGCCGCCATGCGCAAACCTTTGAAGGCATCCAGCATGGCCTAGCCAGCGCTCACATACCCTTGCTGCGCCCCGGATTGAACGAATACGACAGCGATGCGGTAGTCGCCGCGATTCACCCCGAGCCGCTGTCGCGCGAGCGCACACCCGAGAACTATCGCCACCATTTCCGCCTGTTGCGCGAAGGCTTGGCCGCTTGGATGGCCGGCACAGTGCAGCCCAAGGGCATGCCCAGTTATGCTGATTTTGTGCAAGGCATCAACCATGTGCTGGACGAGGTGCGCCAGAATTTTGGCGAACAAGAGGATGCGCATATTTTGATCGTCTCCAGCGGCGGCCCCATCAGCACAGCCGTGGGTCAGGTGCTGGGCACTTCAGCGCAGACGACGATTGAGCTGAATCTGCGCATCCGCAACACCAGCCTGACCGAGTTTGCCTTCACTCCCAAGCGCCATATGCTGGTGACTTACAACACGCTGCCACACTTGGAAGACAAGCTCGATTGGGTGACTTACGCCTAGTTTCAGACTCAGCCTTGCCACACACCGTAGCCCTTGGCCTGCAACTCAATCGCCAGCTCCACTTCAAGTTTTTTCGCCGTGTCGTAAGGCATGGGGTTGAGGTGTTCGTACAAGGCGGGCAGCAGGTGCAGGCCATAGTCAGTGACGAAGCTGTTGGCTTGGATGCCCGCCTTGTGCTTGTCAAAACGCGTGTCCGGATCGAGCCCAGTCATACCCACATAGACCAAGGGCTTGCCCATCCGGTAGTCGGGGTTGCAGCGTCGGAATTTGGCGCTGTTCCACACGCGGTCGTCTAGCTCGACGACATAGACATGGTATTGCCGTGCGGATTTAGGCATCTTCGTTTTTGAGTTCACCCTTAAGTTTGAGGGCCAGCTCATACAGCGAATTGCGCGGCTCGCCGCTGATGTCGGCAGCGAGTTTGACCGCTGTTTTGGTGGCCAGCTCGGGCAGCAAAAGCTTCAAGACCCGCTCACCTTCGCCCGCAGCTTCTGAAGCGCCAATTTGCGGATGGATGGCCAAGGCAAATTCACCGCTGCTGCGGTGCTTGTCTTGCGCGAGCCAGGCCGCGAACTCGCAGGCAGGCATGGTGGCGATTTGCTCAAACTGTTTGGTGAGTTCGCGGCCGACCGTGAGCGGGCGCTCACCCAACACAGCCAGCGCGGCCGCCAAGGCTTCGATGCGGTGGGGCGCTTCCAGCAAGATCACGGCACGACTTTCGCGAGAGAGGCGCAACACCTGAGCTTCTCGCTCTTTCGCCTTGGGGGAAAGGAATCCATCAAACACAAAGCTGCTCGCATCCCCAGTCAAACCGGCAGCGCTGATCAGCGCGGTGATGCTGCTGGCGCCAGGTAGCGGCATCACGCGCAGGCCCGCCGCATGCACGGCTGCGGCCAAGCGCGCGCCGGGGTCACTCACGGCAGGCGTGCCCGCATCGCTCACATAGGCAATGCGTTCACCTGCGTGCAGGTGCGCCAGAATGCTCTGCGCGGCTTCGCGTTCATTGTGTTCATGCACGGCCAGCAGCGGTTTGTTGATGCCGTAAATACCGAGCATGCCTTGGGTGTGGCGCGTGTCTTCGCAGGCGATACGCTCAGCCAGATGCAGTACATGCAGAGTGCGCAAAGAGATGTCAGCCAAATTGCCAATCGGCGTGGCCACCATGTAGAGCGTGCCGCTGGGGTAGTGCTGCGCGCCCGCCGCAGCTTGCGCAGCGGCCAAAGCGGGGGAAAAGTCTGCTTTCACGGCACAATGATTGAATGAAACTGCTCCAGAGCATAGCTGCAAAACCCAAGCCCAGCACCAAGGCCCAAGGCGATGATGCCGAAAGCTTGGCGTTGCAGCACCTCTTGAGCCAAGGCTTGCTGTTGGTGGCACAGAATTTCAAAACGCCGGGGCGTGGCGGCGGCGAGATTGATTTGATCATGCGCGCGGCGGACGGCACATTGGTGTTTGTGGAGGTGCGGCGTAGAAAATCAAGCAGCTACGGCGGCGCGGGCGGCAGCATCACAGCGGTGAAACAGCGGCGTATCATCTTTGCCGCGCAGCATTTCTTGGCGCGTTTGCCTCGGATTCCGCCTTGCCGATTTGATGTAGTCACCCTCGAAGGTGAGGGGCGTGAGGCGCGTCTGGACTGGCTGCAAGCGGCTTTTGACGCATCCTGATGCATTTTTATGCACAAAATCGCCATTCGCCGGCATAAAACCTCGAAACTTTGCTATCAATTTAGTATCATTGAGGAATTGACTGAAACACCATGCTTGAAGCCCGTATCGAAAAACATTTCATCGACAGCGCCGACCTGAAGTACCAGGCCGCGCAAGTGCTGTCCAAACCGATCGCGCAGGCCACGGAGGCCATGCTGGCTTGCTTCACGAATGGCGGCAAAGTCTTGGCTTGCGGCAATGGCGGTTCAGCGGCAGATGCGCAGCACTTCGCGGCGGAGTTGGTCGGGCGCTTCGAGCGCGAGCGTCCCGAGCTGGCCGCAGTGGCTTTGACGACCGACAGCTCTATTCTCACCGCCATTGCCAATGACTACGATTTCACGCAAGTGTTTGCCAAGCAGGTGCGCGCCTTGGGCCAAGCGGGTGATGTGCTGTTGGCGATTTCCACCAGCGGCAATTCAGCCAACGTGATGGCCGCGATTGAGGCTGCGCATGCACGCGAGATGATCGTGGTGGCGCTGACGGGAAAAAACGGCGGCAAAATCAGCACGCTGCTACAGGAGACCGACGTGCACATCTGCGTGCCGCATGAACGCACGGCGCGTATCCAAGAAGTCCATCTGCTTACGTTGCACTGCCTGTGCGATGGGGTCGATGCCATGTTACTCGGTGATCAGGAGAACCCATGAACGCTACTTATTCAATAGCACGACGCGCAGTATTGTTGCCGGCAACTGCCCTGTTTGGCTCATATTTATTGTCAGGTTGCGCGCCCCTGCTCGTGGGCGGCGCGGTGATCGGCGGCACATTGGTGGCGACTGGCCGGCGCACCTCGGGCGCGCTATTGGAAGACGAGGGCATTGAGCTGCGCTCGATCAACCGCATCCGCGAGGCCTTGCAAGATCGCGTGCATGTGAATGTCACCAGCTACAACCGCCAAGTGCTGCTCACAGGCGAGGTGCCCAGCGATGCAGACAAGCAACGGGTACAAGAGATTGTCAGCCGCGTGGAGAATGTGAGAAGCATCGTCAATGAGCTGGCACTCTTGGGCAATTCAACGCTTACTTCCCGCTCTTCCGATGCCTTGGTGACCGGCCGCGTCAAGGCGGCCATGGTGGATGCGAAAGACCTGTATGCCAACGCCTTCAAGGTCATCACCGAGCGCGGCACCACCTACCTCATGGGTCGGGTGACTCAACGCGAAGCTGGCCACGCCACAGACATTGCCCGCACCACCCCTGGAGTGCAACGCGTCGTGCGCGTGTTCGAGATCATCAGCGAAGAAGAATTGCAGCGCTTGCTACCGCAACCCGCGAAACCGGGTACAACGCAAGCACCGGCGAATCAATAAGACTCAGGGCGTCTAACTGCTCTATGATGAAAGCAGACGACGCGAGGATCTCATCTCTGATCTCCTGCGAATGGGCCAATGCCCACCATTTTGTACCTGACATGTAACCCGATTACAGTCACAATGTAACCCGATTACTTGGCTGTGACTGAAATTTTGGAGACCTCATGAAAGAACGCATCCCTCGCCACGCCACCAAGATCGTGGCGACCATTGGCCCGGCTTCGTCAACCGTGGAAATGCTGGAGGCCATGATCCGCGCCAAGGTGAGCGTGGTGCGCCTGAACTTCAGCCATGGCAAGGCGCAAGACCATATTGACCGCGCGATGATGGTGCGCGAAGCCTCGCGCCGCGCGGGCCGTGTGGTCGCGATCATGGCGGATTTGCAAGGGCCGAAGATTCGGGTGGGCAAGTTCGCTGAAGGAAAAGTTTGGCTGGAAAACGGGGCCAAGTTCATTTTGGATGGGGATCGTACTGAGCTGGGCGACGTGAATGCCGTGGGCCTCGACTGAACTAGCTGTTCAGTCGGCCAGCGGCACTATGAACGCCAGCGATCGTTCGTCGATCCAGCTGGAAGTAGACCAGTTGAAAGAAGAGATCAACCATATCGCTGATACCACCAACTTCAATAACATCAAGCTGCTGAATGGTACTGCGAAAGACTTGGTCATCCAAACTGGTGCAAACCAGGCAGACAAGATCAAGATGTCGTTTGACTCGGTACGTACAAATCACATCGG
>JBJTSL010000124.1:0-2142 GCA_046076625.1 Allobrachymonas sp. | reverse complement strand
CGCTTTTTTTATGAGGGAAATTGATCCTTCAAGCGATCAAGCCCTTGTAGAGCATATAAGCGGCCAGCAGATACAAAATGCAGGCAAACACACGCTTCAAGCGCTTGACATCCATGGCATGCGCGGCCTTCGCGCCCACTGGTGCCATGAGCACGCTGGTCATGGCGATCAATCCGAGGGCGGGTAGCCAGATGTAACCCAGAGAGCCTTGCGGCAAGCCGCTCACGCCTTGACCGCTGACTGAGTAACCCATCGCATTAACCAGAGCAATTGGAAAACCCAGAGCGGCAGACGTAGCGACGGCATTGTGAATCGCTACATTGCACCAAGTCATGAAGGGCACGCTAATGAAGCCGCCCCCTGCGCCCACCAAACCTGATAGAAAACCGATCACACCACCGCCGGCGAGTTGTCCTGCTGTGCCTGGCATTTGCCGCGTTGGAGCAGGTTTTTTGTCCAAAAACATTTGCGTGGCAGAAAAAGTCACGAACGCACCGAAGAAAATCGCCAGCCATGAGCCCTTGAGCAAGGTAAATACACCCAAACTCGCGACCAAGCTGCCGATCAAGATGCCGGGGGATAAGCCTTTCACAATATCCCAACGCACTGCGCCACGCTTGTGATGCGCACGAACGCTGGAGATGCTGGTGAAAATAATCGTGGCCATCGATGTGGCAATCGCCATCTTCACTGCGAGGTCAGGCGATGCGCCGCGTGTGCTCATGATGTAGGTGAGAAAAGGCACCATGACCATGCCGCCACCGATGCCGAGTAAGCCTGCCAAGAAACCCGTACCCACGCCGAGGATGAGCAGTTCAATGATGAGCAGAAGGTCGAGCGTCATGTTGTTGTAGTTTCTTGAAAAGGAAGATGCTTGCAGCGGATGTGCCAAGCCGGCATCCTGAACCGGGGTTCAGGTGGGCGAGATCAGCAGCACTCATTGGGTTCATCTGACGCGAGACGATCACGCTTGAGAGGCAATTTTCAAGCCCGAGCTCAAAGAGCATTGGTACAAGAATATAAAGCCCAGCACGGCTGCAAGCGCTTCAATTTTACTGCTGAGTCCGTTTTGAGCGCTGCTTGCCGGCACAAGCCGAAAACTTGCTTAAAAAATTCCATGCTGCTTGGCGCGGTATCAAGCAGGAATGAAACTAAAGCCAGCCACGACTGTATTCAGCTTCGCCCATTAAGCGCTGAGTATCTTGCTGATCAAGCTCAAACACCGCTAGCCGGGCAATAGTCGCGCACCAACCACAGCAAGCCAAAAGGAGGCGGTTGGAGTGACTTTTCTAATCCTTCTCCGAGAAAACCCCCTACTAACCGCTGGAAATAGTCGTTACCATGTCGAAATAAACGAACGGTCGTTCTATTTTTAACTTGGAGAAAGTGATGAAGCAATTGAAACTCTGGGCGGGCGCGTTGGGCGCAGCACTTTTGGTGACGGCATGTGGCGGGGGTGGGGGCACGACTAGTGGCAATCCGCTGGGCATCACTTCTATCGTGTCTTTTGGTGACAGTTTGAGCGATGCTGGTACTTACGCTGTGGGCGGGGTGGCTGCACCCGCTATTGTCGATGGAGGCGCAGGTGGTCGATACACGGTTAATTCAGGCACCAGCACTCCAAGCAAGATTTGGCTAGATTTGATTTCTACGCAGCTCGCGTTACCCGCCCCTTGCGCAGCTGTCACTGGTTTGGATGGAAAAGCCGCTCTAGGGCTATCAGTACCAGTCTCAAAGCCCGCGGCTTGCACCAACTATGCACAAGGCGGTTCCCGCGTTACGATGGCGATTGGCCCTGGTCACAAGAGCAATCCAGAGGTCTCCGGTACGTCCATTGTGTACAAAGCTGCAGCGCTCGGGCAGTTGACTTACCCCGTTAAAGATCAAATCGCTGACCATTTGGGTCGCCTAGGCAACGGCGGCGCATTCAATCCAAAAGCCCTTATCACGGTGCTTGCTGGTGGAAATGATGTCTTCATTCAAAGCAACGTCGCAACGGCAGCGGGTGTGGTTCAGGCTCTACCAAATGCGACGACGATTGGAAATTTTTCCACCATTGCAACTACGGCTGGAGGATGGACTGCCGACCAAGTCAATACAGTGCTCACAGGGGGTGATATCAGTGTTGTTCTGAACGCCAAC
>JBJTSL010000123.1:0-3429 GCA_046076625.1 Allobrachymonas sp. | reverse complement strand
CTTGATTCGCTGCGGATAAGTGCCATGATGGAAATTCATTCACTATCGATTTCATAGCGCTTCACGCAGATTTTATGCCGGCCAGAGCCAAAAAATTCTTAAAAATCTCGACAGTATCACCTCGGCCAGAGCACCCACAGCTGCAAGCCCTGTTTGAGCCGCCCCGCCAGCTCGCCTGCGGCATCGCCTGAGCCCATGTAATAGTCGGCCCGCACCGCGCCAAGAATCGCGCTGCCCACGTCTTGCGCGATCACGAGGCGCTGCGTATTCAGCGCCTCACCGCTGGTTTGTAACCACACCGGTGCACCGAGAGGGATGCTCTCGCGATCCACGGCAATCGAGCGGCCAGCGGTGAGTGGCACGCTTTGTGCGCCTCGCGGCCCAAGCGCTGCGCTGTTGCCTGCGAGAGCCTCTTCCTTAAAAAACACCATGCGCGGGTTGCTCCAGAGCATCTCTTGCACCCGCCCAGGATTCGAAACAATCCATGCCTTGATGCCGGGCCACGAAGCGTCGCGAATCAGCCCTTGATCGAGCAGCCAGCGCCCCACGGAGCGATAGGGCTGATCGTTCGTGCCGGCAAAGGCCACGCGTACGGTTTTTTGCGAGCCATCGCTCTCAGTGATGCGCAATTTACCGGAGCCTTGAATCTGCAAAATCAGCGCATCGATAGGATCGGCCAAATACGCGATCTCTCTGCCACGCAAAGCCGCCTGCGCTTCGGGCAAGGTGTCGATTTCTTTGCGGGAATACCAAGGCTTGCGCTGCGCCAAATTGGCTGGCGGCTGCCACAGCGGCACGCGGTGTGAATTGCTCGGCAAGCGTTGCGCCTCCATCACTGGCTCATAGTAGGCGGTGAGCAACCCCTCACTTGCACCTTGAAGCGGCATCACGCGATAGGGTTGCAGCTTCGCGCGCATCCATTGGCGCTGCTGCGCACCATCGGCAATCGAGAGGCGGCGAATCTCTGGGCACAGTGAGCCCCAAGTCTGCGAAGGTCGTTCACAGGCCAGTATCCAAGCGCTCCAAGCCTCATGCAGCGCATCTGTCTCAAAGCCGGGCAAATCATCCCAATTCACGGGCTGCCAGCGGCTCTTGGCTTGCAAGATCGGCGCAGAGGTGATGGGCAATGGCGCTGTGCTCGATGAAGAAACTGGCGGAAGAGGCGCTGGAGTGGGGGCAGTGGGCACTTGGCCTTGGTCACCCTGTGGGCTTGGCGCTGGCACACTACTGCACGCCGCGAGGATTTCTACAATGGTGCTCATCACCCAGAGCTTGCAGCGCTGATTCATCGCTTGCAGCATCGCTGGCAGCCATTTTTCTCGGAGATTCTTCATGGGCCTCATTTTGCTTGAAGCGCTAGGTGCCTTGTTACTGCTTGTGCTGATCGTCTGGTGGACGATGTTCTCAGGCCGCAAAAAAGGCGAGCTACCGCGCGACGACCAAAAACCTTGATTAGGATGCTGTTTAGGCAGATCGCCGTCATAGAATCTGTATAGATTGCTACTTATTTAATAGCATACACATCACAGTTGTTTGACCGAAGAAAAGCGGCGCAACGCCTGTTGAACGATGTCGCTTTGCATGCTGCGGTACAAAATCGCCTCTTCTGATTCCTTAGCCAGCGCCCCGCTCTCATTGAAGCTGATGTCCCGCTGCTGTAGCAATTCTGTCTCAGGAATCAGCTCCTTGCCTTCTTTGGTGCGCAATCGGAATTTAAAGCGGGTGCGCAATTGAAACTCACGCACTTGGCCGCTGGCGTTCACGCCCACAACGGTTTTCTCGCGCTGGTCAAGCAGCACCTCAAGCACCACTTGTGCCGAGGCGAGCTGGCGGCTGTCGGTGATCACGCGCACATCCGATGCTTCGAGCGAACGGCGCAGCTCTTGGCCAAGACTGGAGCTTTCCGCGAAGTTGGCATACATCGCGTTGAACGGCAAATTGGCCGCGCCACGCAGCGCGAAGCCGCAGCCGCTGAGGGCAAGAGCCGAAGCAGAAACCGCCAACAGCGTGGCACGACGAGAAGGGTTGAGCACAGGTTTCATCACAGCACGATGTTAACCAATCGCCCGGGCACGACGATGATTTTTTTCGGTGCTGCGCCCGCAGCCGCGCGCACCACTGACTCATGCGCCAGCGCCGCTGCTTCGATCTGCTCTTTGCTCGCGCCCGCAGGCACGAGAATGGAGCCGCGCAGCTTGCCGCCAATTTGCAGCATCAACTCGATTTCATCTTGCTGCAAAGCGGATTCATCGACCTGCGGCCAAGGCGCATCGAGCAGATCGCCCACGGCTTTGGCAAAACCTAAATCTGACCACACTTGATGGGACAGATGCGGCGTGGCCGGATACAAGCTGCGTAAGAGCAGCGATGCGCCTTCGCAGAGCACCGCCGTGTCGCCATCGCTGCCATCAAAGGCATGGCCTTCGAGCGCGTTGAGCATTTTCATCGTGCCCGAGACGACGGTGTTGTATTGCATGCGCTCATAGTCATAGCTCACTTGCTTGAGCACGAGATGCAGCTCGCGGCGCAGCGCCTTGGTTTCTTTGCGCAGCGCGGCTTGGCTGAAATCACTGCTGGTGGCTTTGCCCAATGCATCTGCATGCTTAGCGCAAAACTGCCAAACGCGACGCAAAAAGCGATAGCTGCCTTCGACTGCGCCATCGTTCCACTCCAACGTGGCTTCTGGTGGCGCGGTGAACATGGTGTAGAGGCGAGCGGTGTCTGCGCCGTATTTGTCGATCAAATCTTGCGGGTCTACGCCATTGCGCTCGGTTTTACCCATCTTGCCTACACCGCCGTACTCCAGCAAAAGATCTTTGGGGTAGGCGCCCTCGCTTTGCGTGAGCTTTCCACCCGAGAGACGGCCCTGCGCATCCAAAACAGGCGTAACGTTTTCCGGTGGGAAATAGTTCTTACCGCCTTTATCGTCGCGCCAAAAAAAGATGTGATTCAGAACCATGCCTTGGCAAAGTAGCTTGGTAAACGGCTCATCAGCCTTCATCAAACCAACATCACGCATTACCTTCGTCCAGAACCGAGCGTAGAGCAAATGCAATACAGCATGCTCGATGCCGCCAATGTATTGGTCCATCGCGGATGTTCTTGGCATCCAGTAATCCACCGCGCTATTGGTCATTGCAGCGCTTGCCTTTTGATCGGCTTCAGGCAAACAGTAGCGAATGAAATACCAACTCGAATCAACGAAGGTGTCCATCGTGTCCGTCTCGCGGCGGGCTGCTTTGCCGCAGATGGGGCAGGCCGCCCCCGCGTGGAAGCCTTCGTGCTTGTTCAAAGGATTGCCAGAACCATCGGGAATGCAATCTTCCGGCAATTTCACTGGCAACTGGTCGTAAGGCACAGGCTGAGCACCATGCTCTGCACAATGTACGATGGGAATCGGCGTGCCCCAATAGCGCTGACGGCTGATGC
>JBJTSL010000122.1:0-7726 GCA_046076625.1 Allobrachymonas sp. | reverse complement strand
TCACGCACAGCAAGCTCGCAGTCGTGGGTTCGTCTGCCCTGGTCGGCTCCAGTAACTTCACGTCACCGGGGCGCATATTTTTGAAAAAACCGCGGTGTGATTTGCCAATCGGCGAGCGCGTAGCGGCAACGATGTAGGCTTCTTGGATTTGCTTGCTCATGATCTTTCCTTGTGACAGGTGCTTTGCCTTATTGGGCAGGTTCGGTTTTAGGGGGGCGCTGGGCGGGAATCCACGCCCAGACAAATTCGCATTCAATCGGCTCGTTGCCGGATTCATCGGTCACCGTCACAGGCACGGTGACTTCGCCTTTGGTCGTCGTCTGAATCAACTCGCGTTGTTCATCGGTCAGCGTGGCCACAGCGCGCATCGCGCCTTGGCCACGCTTTTTGAACTGCACGCGCATGTCTTTCACCACCGGCAGGCAATCGTCACGCACATTCAGGCCCATGACCATGCCTGTGGCCGTCTCTGCAGCGAGCGTAGAGGCCACAGCATGCACGCCACCGATATGGTTTTGCACCTTGCGATTGTTGGCCACAAAGATTTGCACCTTGTTGGGTGACATTTCTTCATAGCGCAACTTCGCTGTGCCCGTGAACGGCACAGCGCGGCCAAGCGCGAGGGAGCGTACGAAGGTACGCATGAATGCGGGTGCTTCGTTCACACGCGCAAGCTGGCGCTGGAGGCGATTGGGCGCGTTGTTCATCAGTTTCTGACTGGTTTGCCAGTCGACAGCATGCCCATGATGCGCTCTTGGGTTTTGGGATGCGTGAGCAAGCCGCAGAAGGCATCGCGCTCCAACTTCATCAAATACTCTTCACTCACCAGTGTGCCGGCATCCACATCACCGCCAGTGACGACATTGGCGATCAGCGAGGCAATGTAGAAGTCGTGCCCGCTGGCGAAGCCGCCATCGCGCATGTTGACCAATTGCCCCATGATCGTGGCTTTGCCGGAGCGGCCGGCCACAGGGAAGAGGCGCTTGGAAGGTGCGCGATAGCCGCACGCGAACATCGCCTTGGCTTCTTGAATGGCCACATACAACAGCTCATCCTTGTTCGCCACAATGGTGTCACTCCAGAGCAAGAAGCCGAGCTTGCGCGATTCGATCGCACTGGTGCCGACTTTTGCCGTCGCTGCGCAGGTGAAGCCCTCGGTGAGGAAGGGCAGCAAATCTTTTCCGGTAGAGAACGCGGCATTCTCCGCCGCGCGGCGAGCAATATAGGCCAAGCCGCCCGCACCTGGAACGAGGCCCACGCCGACTTCGACCAAGCCGATGTAGCTTTCCATCGCCGCCACGCGCTTGGACGAATAGACCGCCATCTCGCAACCGCCACCCAGCGCCAAGCCGCGAATCGCGGAGACCACGGGCACTTTGGCATAGCGCAAGCGCAGCATGGTTTTTTGCAACTCGTGCTCGGCTTCGTTGATGGCAGAAACACCCGCCGTCATGAACGCTGGGAGCATGCCTTGCAGGTCTGCGCCCGCGCTGAACGGATCGTCACCCGACCAGATCACCACGCCCTGGTAATCTTTCTCAGCCATTTCCACCGCTTTGCTCAAACCTTCAGCGACGCCCATACTGATAGCGTGCATCTTGGTCTTGAGGCTGGCGATGATCACCTCATCATCCAAGGTCCACAAGCGGATGTCTGAATCTTCATGCAGTGTCTTGCCTGCAACCGCGAAGTTGGCGTGGCCTATGCCCTGCGCGTGACCCGACACCGTTTCAGGGAAATGCTGGCGTGAGTAAACAGGCAACTGACGCTTGGCTTCAAATGTCTTCGTGGCTGGATTCCACGAACCCTCAGCCTGATGCACGCCGCCTTTGTCGGCCACTGCACCCTTGAACACCCAATCCGGCAATGGCGCTTTGCACAGCGCTTTGCCAGCATCAATGTCTTCTTGCACCATCTTGGCCACTTCGAGCCAACCGGCTTCTTGCCACAGTTCAAATGGGCCTTGCTGCATGCCAAAGCCCCAGCGCATGGCGAGATCCAGATCACGTGCGGTCTCTGCCACGCTCTCCAGATGGATCGCCGCGTAGTGGAAGCTATCGCGCAAGATCGCCCAGAGGAATTGACCCTGCGCACCCTCTGCGTTGCGCAGCAGCTTCAAGCGCTCGCCCGCAGGTTTTTTAAGCATGCGGCCATACACTTCATCGGCTTTTTCTTTGCCGGGCACATAGTCGCCTTTACCATCAGCGGCTTTGGCGTCAAAGCGCAAGATATCGCGGCCTACTTTCTTGAAGAAACCGGCTTTGGCTTTTTGACCCAAAGCGCCTGCGTCCATGAGCTGCTTCAACACAGGAGGTGTGCCGAAGTTGCCGTAGAACGGGTCGCTCTTCTCATCCAAATTGTCTTGCAGCGTCTTGATGACGTGGAACATCACATCCAAACCCACCACATCGGCAGTGCGGAAAGTGCCGGAGCTGGCGCGGCCGAGTTTCTTGCCGGTGAGATCGTCCACCACGTCGTACGTCAAGCCAAAATTCTCCACCTGCTTCATCACGCCCAGCATGCCTGCAATGCCGATGCGGTTGGCGATGAAGTTGGGCGTGTCTTTGGCGCGCACCACGCCCTTGCCGATCACGCTCGTCACGAATGCTTCTAGCTGATCGAGCACCACGGGCTGAGTGGTGGGCGTGTTGATCAGTTCCACCAAGTACATATAGCGCGGTGGATTGAAGAAGTGGATGCCGCAAAAGCGCGGCTTGATGCTATCGGGCAAACCTTCGGAGAGCTTGGTGATCGAGAGGCCCGATGTGTTGGAGGCCACAATCGCACCCTCACTCACGAAAGGCGCGATTTTCTTGTACAGATCGAGCTTCCAATCCATGCGCTCGGCAATCGCTTCGATGATGAGGTCGCAACCGCGCAGGATCTCGAGATGCTCTTCGTAGTTGGCTTGTTCGATCAGCGCTGCATCTTCAGGCGCGCCGAGCGGCGCTGGCTGGAGCTTTGTTAAGCCTTCGACCGCTTTGCTGACGATGCCATTCTTCGGGCCTTCAGGAAGGGAAGACAGGGTCCCTTCCCCTGTCTTTGCTGGAAGATCAAACAGAACGACAGGCACTTTGAGGTTCACCAGATGTGCAGCAATTTGCGCACCCATGACACCTGCGCCGAGTACGGCGACTTTGGAAACATTGAAACGGGACATTCGTGACTTTCTAAACGGCTACGTGGCTTATTGCACACGCACCCAAGTTTGGGTTCGGCCAAAGGGGCCAATGCTGCCGCGCACGGCCAACTTCTTGCCGCCGTCTTCCGGCGTGAGCTTGAGCGTGTATTCCTTGCCGTTTTCAGGATCGAGAATTTTGCCGCCGCTCCAGACATCGGAACCGTCTTCTTTCTTGCCACCGCGAATGATCTCCAAGCCCATGATGGGCTGGCCTTTGCGTGCATCTTTGCATTCGTCACACTTGTCATCGGGCTTGGCATCTTTGGTCAGGCGCTTGGTGATCTTGCCACTCAGCACACCACCGGTTTCGGTGATGGTGATTTCTGCTTTGGCTTCTTTGGTCTTGTCATCGATGCTATTCCACTTGCCCACAGGCGTGTTCTGCGCGAGCGCAGTGCCAGCCATGGCCAAAAATGCAAAGCCAGCAAAAAAGCGATTCATCATGTCAATCTCCTTAAAGGTTTGAAGAACAGAGCACTTTAGGCAAACACCGCCTCGGTGTCGAGCAGGGATTTCGAGCCTGCACGCACGGTTTTGAGCAGCATCGCCGTTTCAGGGAAAAGGCGGCTGAAATAGAAGCGCGCCGTTTGCAGCTTGGCTTGGTAGAACGGATCGGTGTTGCCCGCAGCAATTTCACGCAAAGCCACTTGCGCCATACGCGCCCAGAAGTAGCCAAACACAAGGTGGCCGCAAATGCGCAGGTAATCGACCGCAGCAGCGCCCACTTCATCCGCATTTTGGAAGCCCTTGAAGCCAATCTCTTGCGTGAGCTTGGTCATTTGGTCGCCCAGAATCGCTATCGGGGTGATGAACTCGGCCATTTTCTCGTTGACGCCTTCCTCGGCCACGAGCTTACCCACGAGCTTGCCAAATTTGGTAAGCGTTGCGCCATTGTTGCCCAGCACTTTGCGGCCCAGCAGATCAAGCGATTGAATTGTGTTTGTGCCTTCGTAGATCATATTGATGCGGTTGTCGCGCACATACTGCTCCATGCCCCACTCTTTGATGAAGCCATGACCGCCAAAGACTTGCATACAAGCGTTGGTGGCGATGTGGCCGTTGTCGGTGAGGAAGGCTTTGACAATCGGGGTGAGCAAGGAGAGCATTTCGCCGCTGTCTTTGCGCACTTTTTCATCGGGATGGTTGTGCTCTTTGTCCAGCAAGATCGAGCAATACATGGCCAACGCACGGCCGCCTTCGGCATAGGCACGTGCCGTGAGCAACATCTTGCGCACATCGGGGTGCACAAGGATGGGGTCAGCCGGTTTATCCTTGGCTTTAGGCCCAGAGAGGCTACGCATTTGGATGCGATCTTTGGCATAGGCCAGTGCGTTCTGATACGCCACCTCGGTCAGGCCGAGTGACTGATTACCCACGCCCAGACGCGCCGCATTCATCATCACAAACATGCCTTGCATGCCTTTGTTAGGCTGGCCAACCATAGTGCCAATGGCGCCATCAAGCACCATTTGGCAGGTGGAGTTGCCGTGGATGCCCATTTTGTGTTCCAAGCCGCCGCAGTAAATGCCGTTACGTGCGCCCAAGCTTCCGTCCTTGTTCACGAGGAATTTCGGCACGATGAACAGACTCACGCCCTTGATGCCGGGAGGCGCATCGGTTAGGCGCGCGAGCACGAGGTGGACGATGTTGCCGGCCATGTCGTGTTCGCCAGAGCTGATGAAGATCTTGTTGCCGGTGATTTTGTAGGTGCCATCGGGCAGGGCTTCGGCCTTGGTGCGCATCAAGCCCAGATCGGTACCGCAGTGGGGCTCGGTCAGACACATCGTGCCAGTCCATTCGCCGCTGGTCATTTTGTGCAGGTAGGTTTGCTTTTGCTCTTCCGTGCCATGGGCATGCAGGGCGGCATGCGCGCCATGTGTGAGGCCGGGGTACATCGTCCACGCTTGGTTGGCGCTGTTGAGCATTTCATAAAAGCACTGATTGACCACCAAAGGCAGGCCCTGGCCGCCAAACTCCGGATCGCCAGACAGTGCAGGCCAGCCGCCTTCGCAGTACTTGGCATAAGCGTCTTTGAAACCCCTGGGTGTAGTGACTTCATGTGTGGCTTTGTCCAGCTTGCAGCCCTCTTGATCGCCGCTGATGTTGAGCGGGAAAGCCACTTCGCTGGCAAACTTACCGCCTTCCTCGAGAACGGCATTGACGGTGTCAATGTCAGCATCAGCGTATTTGGGAATGGCTTTGAAATCCTCTTGCACATGGAGCACTTCGTTCATCACGAATTGCATGTCGCGCAGCGGTGGGGTGTAAGTGGGCATGATGATTTCCCTTTAGAACAATGGATGAATTGAAGATAGGTGAATGGATCGAAAGAGCCGAATTACTACTTATTTGATAGCACTCAGCGCAGATTTCTTGACGGCGGAAGGCCGTTTTGGCGCTAACATGGGTGTTTCGGCCTGCTGCGAATAGCGCTCCAGCACACTGTTGAATCCCAGCACAGCGCGGTCGATGGAGCCTGGCGTTTTGAGGAATCGCGCCTCGTAATGCAGTGCCAAAATCAGGCCGTGAATTTCAAACAGCACTTGGTCTGGATTGGCCTGAGCCTGCAATTGGCCTTCTTCTTGCGCTTGCACCACTGCGCGGCGCATCGCGGCCAGCCAGGTGTTGACCGACGAGGCGATCGCATCGCGGACTGGGCCTGGGCGGTCGTCAAACTCCACCGCCCCGCTGATGTAAATGCAACCGGAATCAATTTCCACCGAAGTGCGCTTCATCCAGTTGGCAAACAGAGCTTTCAAGCGAGGAAGGCCGCGATCAGCCTGCAGCGCTGGGTAAAACACCTCTTGCTCAAAGCGGATGTGATATTCGCGCACCACCGAGATTTGAAGCTCCTCGCGCGAGCCAAAATGGGCAAACACCCCCGATTTGCTCATCTGCGAGACTTCTGCCAACGCGCCGATGGATAATCCCTCCAAACCAATTTGTGTGGCCAAGCCCAACGCAGCATCCACGATGGCGGCTTTGGTTTTCTCGCCCTTGAGCTGGTTTTTCAGCTGGCGCACAGGCAAGCTGCTGACCACGGAATGCGGTGCGGCTTGATTTGCTGGGCTGGCGGTATCAGCGGGGGCTGAGCGCATGACGAAGTCCAATCACATAAAAAAGAACGATCGTTCTATTTTGCAGGAATTTCATCTCCTGTGTGTGGCAAAGCCCAATATTGGACTCGTTTAGAGGGGAAATTCTAGGTGGAATGCGGGTTAACCCTAGTCATCATTGCTATAAAAAAATATG
Organism: Allobrachymonas sp.; assembly: GCA_046076625.1. Classification (GTDB taxonomy): domain Bacteria; phylum Pseudomonadota; class Gammaproteobacteria; order Burkholderiales; family Burkholderiaceae_C; genus JANMDU01. The sequence continues at coordinate 1,293 of JBJTSL010000122.1, read as the reverse complement.
GCGTACTTCGTTGATTTTATGCCGGCTAGATGCGGTTTTGAGTTAGAAATCAGGTGGACGGAGTCGCGTCGGCTGCAACAGTCGAGGTCAAACACTGGTTGGTTTTAACGATCAAGCCCGTGAGGCACTGGTTAGACTGGAGACGGCCATGGGCAATCCTCAGCCCGGTCAAGGTGCCGATATCGTTGAGCAAATGGTGGCCGAACGCACAACGCCACCTCAGATCCCCTCTGAAGAGCCTGCGGATATCGACGCCCTGATTGCCGATATTGAAAAAAGTCTTTCGCAAGGAAATTGAGCTATTGCAAATAGCGTTTTATGGTATAATCTGACATTAAAAGCATCAATCAAACATGGCAGCTACCGCATCAAAATCGACAAGAAGGAATGAGGATGATCGCTTTGCGCATCTAGCTCGTAAACCTGTGCCTGACTATGCTGCTTACACGCGGCTCGTGCAGGAGGTCAAGCGCCATCTCCCCCAGTCGAAGAGTGGGGCGGGTTATGGACTTGGCCGCGACATTTCGGCCAAAGACTTCACAATCTCCGCAGACGATCTGGTGCTTCCGGTGTCTCACCGCCCAGTTGTTTGGCATGACCTGATTAACTTTCGATCCATGTTCAACCGCACCAACTCTGATGTGGTGACTGATTTTGGATTTGCGGCTCCCATAAACTTCCTTCCCAACATTGACGTCAGCCGCAAGGGGCTCAATGTTATGGCTCGTTCGTACGATATTCTGTATCGCATTTACATGGTCAATCCAGGCCCATGCTCGTGGGAGAACCCCAAGTTCCGGGATACTTTTGAGAAGCTGTACGGTGAGGTGGTCGATTCTTTTGATTCCTCGATGACTCGCAAAGATGTTGCCCGCAGAGCATTTCAGATGCGGTTTGCAGCCATTTTTGGTATCTCGCCGAGTACGGTGTACCGCTGGTTTGGTCAGGGCTATCAGCCAACAAACCACCAAACCGTCATTCAACGAAAGCTCATTGAGCAAGACAGCCCACTGGCGTGTCTGGAGACCTTTGGTGCACTCGTATGCGCTTTGCGCGGCGTGGACCTGAACGCTGTAGCGCCGGTTCCAACGCTGGCCAACTTGGAGAGCATGTCTGCGCCCAGAGATGGACGCTTAGGTCGGGTGCCGCGCCAGCCTATCGAGCCGGTGAGCCCCAACGATTCATACGCCGGAGGGTCTTTCGGGTGAGTAAACAAGCTGCCGAACCACGTCAAGTCGCGCGTCGCATCATTGGGACGTCGCTTTTGCGTGCCTATGCCCTCGTCAAAGAGGT
>JBJTSL010000121.1:0-2030 GCA_046076625.1 Allobrachymonas sp. | reverse complement strand
CTAGGCCAGGGCCGGGGAAGGGGTGGCGGTAAACCATTTCGGGCGGCAGACCGAGCGCCACGCCGAGCTCTCGCACTTCGTCTTTGAACAAATCGCGCAGCGGCTCCAAAAGCTTGAGGCCGAGTTGCTCCGGCAGGCCGCCGACATTGTGGTGGCTTTTGATGGTGACGGCTTTTTTGCTCTTGGCGCCGCCGGATTCGATCACATCGGGGTAGATGGTGCCTTGGGCAAGCCACTGAATTCCTACGTCATTGACTCCTGAATTGATAGCAATCTGCGCAGATTCTCTGCCGGGCAACTGCCCTTTTGTCTTTAATTTCCCAGCTTCTGCCTTGAATACGTCTACAAACAGGCCGCCGATGATTTTGCGCTTGGCTTCGGGTTCAGCCACGCCAGCGAGCTTGGAAAGGAACAGGTCTTCCGCATCGGCGCGGATCACGCGGGCGCCGAATTTGCCGGCAAACATCTCCATCACCGCGTTGCCTTCACCCAGGCGCAGCAAACCGTGATCGACGAACACGCAGGTGAGCTGATCGCCAATCGCGCGGTGAATCAGCGCAGCGGCCACCGATGAATCCACACCGCCGGAGAGGCCGAGCAATACTTGCTCATTGCCCACTTGTGCTTTGATCTTTTCAACGGCTTCGGCAATGTAGTCGCCCATGATCCAATCTTGCTTGGCAGCGCAAATGCCCAACACGAAGCGCTCGAGCAGCGCTTTGCCTTGCGTCGTGTGCGTCACCTCCGGGTGAAACTGCACGGCATAAAAACGCCGCTCTTCATCGACCATGCCAGCAATTGGGCAGCTGGGCGTGCTGGCCATCAGCTTGAAGCCTGGGGGCATTTCGACGACGTTGTCACCATGGCTCATCCACACATTGAGCATGCCATGGCCTTCAGGCGTGGTGAAGTCAGAGATGCCATCGAGCAAGCGGGTATGCCCCCGCGCACGCACTTGGGCATGACCGAACTCACGCCCATGGCCACCCTCTACTTTGCCGCCCAAGGCATCGGCCATGGCATACATGCCAAAGCAAATGCCCAGCACGGGAACGCCCAGCTCGAAAACCACCTGCGGCGCACGCAGCGTATCGTCTTCCCACAGACTGGCATGGCTGCCAGACAGGATGATGCCTTTGAGATGGCCATCCTTCGCATATTCGCGCACCCATTCGTTTGATATATCGCAGGGATGCACCTCAGAGAGCACATGCGCTTCGCGCACGCGGCGGGCGATGAGCTGGGTGACTTGGGAGCCGAAATCGAGAATGAGGATTTTGTCGTGTTGCATAGGGTGCAATGAAAAAAGTGGCCGCTTCAGAGCCACTTTGAATGGACGAACTTGGTGCAGGAACTGCGCCAGACACGGTATTTTAGGCGGACGCAGACTGCCGCCCAATTCTGCCTGCGGGTAAGCCGCAAGCAAGAGCGGCATCGGAGCCATGTATTGCGCCTGGTGTTGCACCAAAAACAATCGTCTTTCATCGCACTCGCGCAGCACCATGGTGCACGCCGCACAGAACGCTTGGAGTAAGACACCTTCTCTAATTTAGCCGTTACAACGCTGATACATTGGATTGGAGCGCTCCTGCTCGTCACTTGAAAGACTGCTATGAAAACAAATCGATCAACGTGGATTGTGTCAGTCGCTGCGGTGCTATTCGCAGCCAACGCCTGGGCCACGCCAGATGGCGCGCTGTCGGTCAGCGGCGTGAGCTTTGCGCCTACCGCCCAATTTGGCGCTACGCAGCTTCAGCTCAATGGCGCGGGCGTGCGTCAGCGCTCTGCCAAGGCGGTGTATGCCGCCGCTTTGTATTTGGAAAAGAAGCAAAGCTCGCCTGAAGCCGCTGTTCAAGCCGGTGGTGCCAAGCGCCTCACGGTGACGATGCTGCGCGATGTGAGCGCGAGCGAGATGATGGATCTTCTCTCGATGGGGCTCAAAAACAACTCCAACGACGCGCAGCTGTTTGGGCTGCTGTCTGACGTTTTCGATCTCGGCAATCTGATCTCAGACACGCGCAAGCTGCGAG
>JBJTSL010000120.1:0-2839 GCA_046076625.1 Allobrachymonas sp. | reverse complement strand
CGCTACGCTATGTGGAGCTGCATGCGCTGAATGCGTTTCCCGCTGAGCCTGCATTGCGCGACAGACGCGTGGCTGCGATTGCTGTACCGCAAATCCTCTCACACGCACTGCTTTGCGCGGCCTGCTCCTGCTTGTTCGTGGTGTTCAGCATGCTACTGGGCATCATTGCTGAGCTGGTGCTGGCAGTGGGTGATTTGCGCAATATGCTGGTCACGATCCTGTCCAGTACCTCGCCGCTGGCTTGGCTGCGTTCTATTTTTCAAGCGGCGGTGCTTGGCGGCGTGTGCGCCTTGGCGGCGGTGTTGTTTGCCTGGCCAGGCAGTCAAAGCGCGGCGCGCGCCAAAGACACACACCGCATTGGCATCTTCGCGATGATTGCGGCTTCAGCGGCCTGCGCCGGTGCGGGCTTGGCGATGAATTGGGTGGCTGGCTTGCTCGGCTGGAATCCGAACGCGCCGGTGTAGCTGCCGTCGGCGAGTGAACTGCTCATAAAATCGATGACCTTTCACCTCAGATCATTGAATCCATGCTCGCCAAACGCATCATCCCCTGCCTCGATGTCACCGGAGGCCGTGTCGTCAAAGGCGTGAATTTCGTGGAGCTGCGCGATGCCGGTGACCCGGTGGAAATCGCTGCGCGCTACAACGAGCAAGGCGCAGACGAGCTCACGTTTCTCGATATCACTGCCACCAGCGATGGCCGCGATTTGATCTTGCCGATCATCGAAGCCGTCGCATCACAAGTTTTTATCCCGCTCACAGTAGGCGGCGGTGTGCGCACAGTGGACGATGTACGCCGATTGCTCAATGCCGGGGCGGACAAAACCTCGTTCAACTCCGCAGCCATTGCCAATCCTCAAGTGATTTTCGATGCGTCGCAAAAGTACGGCTCGCAGTGCATTGTGGTGGCGATTGATGCGAAGAAGCGTCATTCGGAAGACGAGGTGCGTTTGAACGAAGACGGAAAACCAGTGGGTGCGGGCTGGGATGTTTACAGCCATGGTGGCCGTAAAAATACGGGGCTGGATGCCGTGCAATGGGCTACAAAAATGTCGCTGCTTGGCGCGGGTGAAATTTTGCTCACCAGCATGGACAAAGACGGCACGAAATCAGGCTTTGATCTGGCCCTGACGCGAGCAGTCAGTGATGCCGTGTCGGTACCGGTGATCGCGTCCGGCGGTGTCGGCAATTTGACTCATTTGGCCGATGGCATCCAACAAGGTGGCGCAGACGCAGTACTCGCGGCCAGCATCTTTCACTATGGTGAATTCACTGTGCAACAAGCCAAGCAGCACATGGCTTCGCGTGGGATTCCCGTGCGCCTGTGATTCTCAGTGATTTGAATTCGCTGCCTTCTTGAATTTTGCGTTTTTTGCTACTATTTTTCTAGCAAATACTCTCCCTACCTCTTTGACAAAAATCCCTGACAATAGCCCCATGAATTGGTTAGACGCAATCAAATGGGATGCGCAAGGCCTCGTGCCGGTAATTGCGCAGGAACGAGGCAGCGGCGACGTGCTGATGTTTGCCTACATGAATCGCGAGGCGCTGGAGAAAACGGCTGAGCTGAAACGCGCGGCGTATTTCAGCCGTTCGCGCGGCAAGCTCTGGTTCAAAGGCGAAGAATCCGGCCATGTGCAGACCGTGCACGATATTCGGCTCGACTGCGACGGCGATGTGGTGTTGCTCACCGTCACGCAACTCGGCCATGAACCCGGGATTGCTTGCCACACGGGTCGCCACAGTTGCTTTTTCAGTCAATTGCAGGATTTGGGTGGACAAAAGCAGTGGAAAAGCGTGGAGCCGGTCTTGAAAGACCCGGAAAGCATCTATAAATGAACACCATGATTTCTCAAGATGCGCTTGAACAACTTGCCGATGTGCTCCATGAGCGCAAAAGCGGTGATCCAGACAAAAGCTATGTCGCTCGCCTGCTGGCGAAAGCGCCCGATTCGTTTTTGAAAAAAATCGGCGAAGAAGCCACTGAAGTGGTGCTGGCCAGCAAAGATGCGCAGGCCGGTGGCAACACGGCTGAGCTCAAACAAAAGCTGATCAACGAAACGGCCGATTTGTGGTTTCACAGCATGGTGGCACTGTCTCACCATGGCCTGAGGCCAGCCGACGTCATCGCCGAGCTGAGCCGGCGCGTTGGCATCAGTGGGCTGGAAGAAAAGGCTGCACGCAAAGCCCAAGAGCGTGAACAAGAAAGCAAGCACTAACACTCAAAGGGAAGAGCCAAGATGTCAGAAACCAACTTTGCCGCCTTCGAACCCAAAACGCCGGGCGACCGCACCATCATGCATGTGCTGTATGGCCTGCACACTGTGGCTTGGGCCTCGCTGGGCACCTTGGCCGTGATTGCGCTGATCATCAACTACATCAAACGCGGTGATGAAACTGACCCGATCTACATGGAGCACCACAACTTCATGATCTCCACTTTCTGGTGGACACTGGTGTGGATGATTCCCGCTGCCTTGGTGGCGCTTTTGATGAGCATCACGCTGATCTTGCTGCCGCTGGCATGGATACCGTTTTCCGTGGTTGGCCTGTGGTATTTGTACCGTTGTATCAAAGGCTGGCTGCGCTTCAATGACAACCGCAGCCCTCGCTAGGCATTGCCAACTCCCGACCATGACAAACGACCCGAATTGCATTTTCTGCAAAATCGTTGAGGGCAAAATCCCTTCGCGCAAAGTCTATGAAGACGAGGAAATCCTCGCGTTCCACGACATCAACCCTTGGGCGCCAGTGCATTTTCTGGTGATTCCCAAGGAGCACATCACCTCCATGGCGCACTTGGAAGAGCGCCATGCGACTTTGATGGGGCGCATCATGTG
>JBJTSL010000119.1:0-3574 GCA_046076625.1 Allobrachymonas sp. | reverse complement strand
GATCGCATCTTGCGCATACACACGCGGCGCGGGCACGCCCTGCGGCCCGGCTTTGCCAAAGCTCTTACGATTGTCTGCATCAAAATTCCACTGTCCCCCTGTTGGTTCGGCGCTGCCTTTTTTGCCTTCCATCAAGATATGGTGTTTCTTGCGCATGACGCGGTAGAAGAATTCCATGCGCAGCGTAGCGCTTTTGCCTGCCCATTGGCGAAACTCTGGCAGGCTGCACAAGAAATGCTGATCTGGCCGCCACTGAAGCGGTATTTTGAGGCTGTTTGCGGCTTTCCCCGCCATGGAATCTGCGCTGAGTGCTATTGAAACGATAGTATCTTCGAGCTGTTGGCGCACTCGCCAATCACCGGGCTCTACAGCGATCACGGCTTGCGGTTTGTATTCGCGCAGCACCGCGAGCAAACCACTGCCTAAACTCGCATCCTCTTGGCTCTCCAGCTGCCGATACATCACGGGCCAACCCCGCTCACGTAACGCTTGCGCAAAATGCCGCATGGCCGAGAGAAACAGAGCCGTGCGAATTTTGCTGCTCCAGACGTGGGTGGATTCTTCCCGAGCCTCGATCATGAGCACGGCATCTTGCTTCGGGTCAAAGTTTTCAAAAGCCGAGGATTGCAGATCAAGCTGATCGCCCAAAATGAGAACGAGATGGCGCAGCGGTTTGGCAATGGTCATGTCGGGATTGTGCGGAATTTGCAAAGACACCATGTCCGCGCGGGGCATGCTACATTGCCCGCCATGCCAGCAGACTCCACCCTCCGCGAACCCGTGATCGCCTACATCGCCTTGGGTGCGAACTTGGGCGATGCGCAGGCTGCTGTGCGTTCTGCGATCCGGCACATCGCTGTCTCGGATGGCGTGCAATTGCTCGCCCAATCAGCGCTGTACCAAACGGCGCCGATAGACAGCGCCGGTGATGACTATATCAACGCAGTTTTAAAGGTTTCTTGCCGCTTGCCGGCATATTCATTGCTGAGCTTGCTACAAAAAATAGAGCAATTGGCAGGCCGCGAAAGACCTTATCGCAACGCCCCGCGCGTTTTGGATTTGGACTTGTTGCTCTATGGCCATGCATGGTTTCAGAGTGATCGGCTCACCGTGCCACACCCGCGCATGCATGAGCGCGCCTTTGTGCTGCTGCCGCTGCAAGAGATCGCACCGGAGCGGGTGAGCGATGCGCAATTGGCGGCTGTGCAGGGGCAGCGCATCATGAGGTTGAGCGCTTGAGCCGAGCCGGGTTGAGCACGCCAGTGGACAAGGCCGTGCCCAGCACGATGATCGCGCCGCAGACCACCATGGCGAATGTGATGGTCTCATTGAGAAGTACTGCGCCATACATCACGCCAAACACCGGAATGAGAAGGGTCACGGTGATGGCGCGCACCGGTCCGGCGCGCTCAATCAAGCGGAAATACAGGATGTAGGCCACCGCGGTGCAGAAGAAGGCCAGCAGGGCAATCGCAAGCCAAGCCGATGCGCCTGGCATCTGCTCAGGCATGGACAGCATGCCTGGCACGGCGAGTAAGACAGCCGCACCAATCTGGCTGCCCGTGGCGCTGGCCAAAGGCGGCACACCCTGCAAATACTTTTTCGTGTAACTCGCCGCAATGCCGTAGCACAGCGTGGCGGCCAAACAGGCCAGCACAGCCCAACCTGCTGCTGAAGTACCAGGCTTGAAACTGGCTTTGCCCCAAGACAACGCAGCGACTCCGGCAAAGCCAATGGCCAAGCCCATAATCCGCCAATGCGCCGGCTTGTCTTTAAGCCACATCCAGGCCACCAAGGCGCCCCACAGCGGAGCAGTTGCATTCAGAATCGAAGTCAAACCCGTGGTGATGTGTAGTACGGCGAAGGCAAACAATGCGAAGGGAATGCCACTGTTGAGCATGCCGACGATGAAAATGTGTCGGTAATTCTTCTTGAGCGCATCCATCTGACCGCGCCACGCCAGTAGAGGCAGCAAAAATACTGAGGCCATCAAAACGCGTAAGAAGGCGGTGAGGAAGGGACCAAAGTCTGCCGCGCCCAGTTTCATGAGTAAAAAGGAGGCCCCCCAAATGGCGGCGAGCAAAATGAATTCGAGGGCGACGGGCATAGTGGTTTTTGTAGGCTTTGAAGACAATTTTGAACGCAGAGGACGCAAAGCTTACGCAGAAGACGCAGAAAAAACACAGAGCGATCTATGAAATTTTTCTCGCCATTGATGCAGGCTTGATACTCTTTTGTATTTCTTCTGCGTTCTTTGCGAATCTTTCGCGTCCTCTGCGTTCAAAGGTATTTGAAGGACCTCAAATCAGTACACCTTCGATTTGCAGCAGCCGCGACTTGCGTTCCAGCCCGCCGGCATAGCCAGTGAGCGAGCCGTCTTTGCCGAGCACGCGGTGGCAGGGCACGAGGATGCCGATTGGGTTGCGGCCCACAGCTGCGCCTACCGCGCGCACGGCAGCGGGCTTGTTGATTTGCTGTGCAATCGCGCCATAGGTTGTAGAGCCACCCATGGGAATGCGCAGCAGCGCCTGCCACACACTTTGCTGAAACGCGGTTCCTTGATGAAGATCAAGCGGCAGCGCTTGGCCAAAGCTGAAATTCTGTGCCTTCATCTCGCCGGCAAAGTAGCGGTTGAGTTGCTCCATGGCACTCAACATGAAACGATGCTCACCACGCTGCCAGCGCTGCGCGTCATTGAAATCGGGCAGATGCTTTTGCTCACCAAACCAAAGACCACAGAGGCCTCGATCGGAAGCAGAGAGCCACAATGGACCCAGCGGGGATGGGAAGCTGTGTAATAGGTATGGGGGACGTGCGAATGTCATTTTTAAGGCCTTTTGAGCTGTTTGCCGGCATGAAATATGCGCAGTGTGCTACTAAACTAGGAGCGCTTAGGTATCCGTTCGGGCTGAGCGTGTTAAAGCTCTTGTGAGCCTTTGGACAAGCTCAGGGCGAACAGTGGTATGGGGCGACCTGATCTCTCGATACAAACCCGCCCAGAGGCGAAACACCGCATAGCTACGCCATGGCCGCCAAGCTTGAGACGCGGCTTCTGCCAACAAGGCGCGTTGACTGGGGCTCTTCTCATCACGCAAGCCCATGGCGTTGTGCAAAGCAATATCGCCTGCTGGAAACGCATCGGGCCAGCGCAGGGCGCGCATGGCGATGTAGTGCGCCGTCCAATCGCCGATGCCGGGTAGCGACTTGAGTTGCTCGATGGTTTGTAAGGGCTGCGCCGGGCTGTTCAAATCCATCGCGCCGCTGCTTACGGCTTGCGACAAGGCGATCCGCGCCGTGTTGAACGAGTTCACGCTGCAGAAGGGAGAGCGCGATGCCCGTTTGGAGGCGATCAAGGATCAGCTGAACACCACGATCCAGTCGCTGGCCGATGATCATCCGGTGCGGCAGGCCCTGAGCGGCAACGCCAAGTTGCTGGGCAACAGCTACAAGGGGCTCACCAAGAAGTTTATGCGCCAGCAGATCCTCACGGATGGCAAGCGCGTCGATGGCCGCAAGCTTGATGAGGTGCGGCCGATCAGCGCCGCCGTGGCGGTGTTGCCGCGGCGGGTGCACG
>JBJTSL010000118.1:0-4688 GCA_046076625.1 Allobrachymonas sp. | reverse complement strand
ACTTTTTGCGCCGTGGCATCCATGAAATCCAGCGCTTGGCCGAGTGAATAATCTGCGGCCAAGTTGGCCGTGATGGCCGCCGAGCGGCGCTGGCCAAAGTGGTTCAACTCACGCGGCACGACCACTTCGCGGATGCGCACCAAGGCAGACAGTGGCACCATCTGCTCATTGCGCCCGCGCACAAAGATTTTTTCAATGTCGTCAGGCGTGTCGCGCCCGGTAGACGCTGTTTGCACGATCACATCGTATTGCTCGCCCTCACGCTTGTAGCGCGTCACGTTACGGCCTCCCAGCATGCTCTCCACCGCGCGGCCCACAGCTTCTACGCTCACGCCCAAGTCCGCAGCTTTTTCGCGGTCTACTTCAAAACGCACCTCAGGTTTGTTCAGGCGCAGATCAGTGTCCACTTGCAAAAAGCCAGGATTCTTGGCCAGCTCGTCTTGGAATTGGCGCACGACAGCAGAGAGATTCTGATAGGAATCCGAGGTCATGATCACATAGTTCACAGGGCGGCTGTTGAAGCCCTGCCCCAGCGATGGCGGCGTCACCGGGAAGGCCGTGACACCGGGCAGGCCGGCCATGCGTGGTGCGATTTCGCGCGCCAAATCAGGCGTGCGGCGCGTGCGCTCCTCCCAAGGCACAGCGCGGAAAAACACATTGGCCTGCGCCACGGTGGGGTTGCCGGCCACCGTGAAGATGCGGTCAAACTCCTTGTAGTTGCCACCAATGCGCTCCATCGCATTCACATAGCGCAAGGTGTAGTCCAGCGTTGCGCCATCGGGCGCGTTCACCACGTTGAGGATCACGCCGCGATCCTCCAGGGGCGCCAGCTCGCGTTTCATGTCTTTGAGAATCAGCCACGTGCCCACACCCGAGCCAATCATCACCAGCACAATCAGCCAGCGCACCTTGAGTGAGGCGACCAACACTTTGCCATAGCCATTCGTGATGCCATTCAAAAATTTCTCAATCCATCGGTCGTAAAACGGCGGATTCGGGTTGTGCTTGAGCAGCAGCGAGCTCATCATGGGCGAGAGCGTGAGCGCCACAAAGCCTGAGACGATCACCGCGCCCACCAGCGCCAAAGCAAACTCAGTGAAAAGCTTGCCCGTGCGCCCCGGTGAGAAAGCCAGTGGTGCATACACAGCCGCCAATGTGAGTGTCATGGCTACCACAGCAAACGAAATTTCTTTTGCGCCGATGATGGCCGCTTCAAACGGTTTTTTTCCTTCTTCAATATGCCGGTAAATGTTTTCCAGCACCACAATCGCATCGTCCACCACCAAGCCAATGGCCAGCACCAAGGCCAGCAAGGTGAGTGTGTTGACCGTGAAGCCCGCCAGCGCCATGAGCGCAAACGCACCAATGAGTGAGACAGGAATCGTGATCAGTGGGATGATGGAGGCGCGCAGGTTGCGCAGGAAAAACACAATCACCAAGGCCACCAGCACCACGGCTTCGATGATCGTGGTATACACCGCTTTGATGGATTCTTTAATGAAAATCGAGTTGTCGTTGGCAATGTCAATCTCGATTCCCGGTGGCAAATTGGCCTTGATGCGGGGAATCAGCTCGCGCACCTCGGCAGACAAATCCAGCGGGTTGGCTGTGGCATTGCGCACCACGCCTAGGGTGATGGCATCACGGTTGTTCAACCGGGTTGCGGTGCGCTCCGAAGCAGCGCCTTGGCGCACCGTGGCCACATCGCCGATGCGCACAGGCACACCATTGACCACACGAATCACCACTTGCGAGAATTCAAAAGGCCGCTGCAAATCCGTGGCGGCGGTCACGTTGAATTCACGGCGCTGGCTCTCGATGCGGCCCGCGGGCACTTCCACATTGTTGCGGCGCAGGGCATCTTCCAGGTCTTGCACTGTGAGGCGATAGGCAGCAAGCTTGTCGGGGTCCACGTTCACCCGCATCGCATACTTGCGCTCGCCAAAAATGCGAACATCCGCCGCGCCGCTGGCCGTTTGCAACATGGGCTTGGCGATGCGGTTGGCCAGATCTGACAATTGCAGCACATTGAGTGTGTCGGAACTGAAGGAGAGCCAAATCACGGGGAACGCATCGGCTTCCACCTTAGCGATTTGCGGCTCGTCTACATCGGTGGGCAGCCGCTGGCGCACGCGCGAAACTTTATCGCGTACATCAGCTGCAGCACTGTCGGCATCGCGCGTGAGCTTGAAGCGCACGGTGATCTGGCTTTGCTCGGGACGGGAGATGGAGGTGATCACATCCACACCCTCAATGCCCGCGAGTGAATCTTCCAGCACTTTGGTGACCTGCGCTTCCACCACCTCGGCAGACGCGCCACGGTAGTTGGTTTGCACTGTGACGTTGGGCTCATCAATCTTCGGATACTCGCGCACCGAGAGCTTGGTGTAGCTCACATAACCAATCAACAGAATCAGGAGCGACAGCACGGTGGCAAACACCGGGCGGCGGATCGATATTTCTGGCAATTGCATGGACATGCTCCTTGCTTGGGTGATTTATCGGCTGGCAGATGCGGCGCCAGAAGCAGGCAGGGCCGATGCAGAGGCAGCCGGTGCAGCGCCACCAGCGGCGGCATTTGAAGCGCCAGTTGGAGCGCCAACCGGAGCACTCCCAGGGGCTCCGGCCGGCGGGCGACCCAGCTCAATCACTCGCACTGGCGTATTGTCGCGCTGCACGCGCTGCTGGCCGGCCACGATCACTGTATCGTTCTCACTCAAGCCTTCAGTGATCTCCACTCGCCCTGGCCGGCGAATACCCAGCCTGACTTCCATGCGTTGCGATACCAAGCGCTTGCCATCCACAAACCCGGTCATTGGATAAGGCGGTGCACCACTGGGTGCTCCGCCACCTGCACCACCCGCAGGCGCACCGCCAGCAGCCGGCCCAGAGGCTGCGCTTGCGGCGGCTTTAGCTGCTTCCGCTGCTTTGGCTGCATCAGCGGCTTGCTTATCAGCAATTTCCTTGGCCTGCGCTTCAGTTTGCTCAACCAGTCGGATCACAAACTGCCGCCCACCTTGCGGCACGATGGCTTCTTCTGGCACAGTGAGCGCCGCCTCCTTGATGTTGAAGACGGCCGTCACACGCGCAAACATGCCGGGGCGAAGTGGTGCTCCGCCGCCCGCGCCCGCACCGCCTCCGGCCAAGGAAGAGCCACCCGCTCTGGGCGCTGCACCGCTAGCAGCGGCTGGAGGGCGCGATCCATTTGACGCTGCGGATCCCGCCGCCCCTGCCGCTCCACCCGGTACCCCACCCGGTGCACCGCCTGCGCCACGCGCACCGCTTGCTGCACCGCTGCCCGCTCCAGCACCGCGCGACGCAGCCGCACCCGCTGCTGAAAACTGCGCGCAGACACTGGCTATCGCATCCACAGGACGAGGTGTTAGAGCAGGTGCACTGGCCGCAGCCGCCGGGCGTGTCGCCGGGCGTGTCGCCGGGCGCTGCGCCGGTCTCGCAGCTTGGGCGGTGGGTGGCGCAGAGGCGGCCCCAGCCGGCCGACCTGCCACACCGGGCCCGCCGGCCCCTGCACTTTGCCCAGCCCCACCTGAGCCGCCCTGCCCTGCGCGCTGCACCAATGGTTCGCCATTGTTGTTGGGCAAGGTGGCACGTACCAACACTGCTCGGCCATTGGCATCAATTTGCGGGTCAATCGCGTCAATCTTGGCTTTGAACTGCCGCCCGGGCATGGCATCCAGTTGCATCTCAATCATCTGCTCACGGCGCAGCTTGCCAATGAAGCGCTCAGGCATGCGGAAGTCCACAAACATCGAGGAGAGATCTTCCAAATTCACCAGATCCGCGCCGTCTTTCACATAGTCGCCCACGTTCACGTTGCGAATGCCCACCGTGCCATCAAACGGCGCGACCACGCGCATGCGATCCCATCGTGCACAAGCCAGAGAGACTTGCGCCTCGGCCACTTGCAGGCTGGCCGCGCTCTCATCCAGCACACGTTGCGCCACAAAATTTTGTGCCACCAAATCTTGGTTGCGCCGCAAATTTGCTCGGGCGATGCTTGCGCTGGCTTCCGCTTGGCGCACCTCCGCGCGTTGCAGCGCATCTTCCAATTGCATGATCACATCGCCACGGCGCACGCGGCCACCGTCAGTAAAACCCAGCATCTGCACCCGGCCACTCACCTCCGGGCGCAGCATTACGTTTTGCTTGGAACGCAACGTGCCCACGGATTGCGCATCATCTTGCAGGCGGGTGACTTCCACTTTGGCCACTTCCACAGAAGGTGTGCCGCCCCGGCCACCGCCTGCCCCACCCGCGCTACCGGGCGCTCCAGAGGGCGCGCCACTGGGTGTCGAAGCGCCCGATGCAGAACCAGTGATTTCCTGGGGGCCCGTGGGTTGGTTTTGATACCAATAAGCGCCGCCCGCAGCAGCAGCAATGCCAACTGTCGCCACAGCGGCGTAAATTGTCTTGGAAGCCATGTGAGTTGTTGTTCGAGAGAGGAAAACACTATGTTACCCGCTCAACGCGACCACCGCTGTGCTGAGATGAGCTAACTGAGCTTCTCAAAGCACCTACGAGGACGACTTTACACAAACGTCAGGAAGTTTGTCTAAGCCAAAACTCTGCGGTTTGTTGGAGTTGGGTCGCAGCCCCACTGCTGCGCCAAAGCATATGCCCACTCCCTGAAGCCTGAAGATTGCCCGAGAGCAATCTGGCAGTTTGCAGCG
>JBJTSL010000117.1:0-3091 GCA_046076625.1 Allobrachymonas sp. | reverse complement strand
GCCAGCGGGCAAAACCAATCTGCCGGTGGTCTTGGTGATCTCTGAAGTGTTTGGCGTGCATGAATACATCGCCGATACGGCACGCCGCTTTGCCAAGGCAGGTTACCTCGCGCTGGCTCCTGAGCTTTTCATGCGCCAAGGTGATCCCACCAAATACAACGTCATCGCCGATTTGATCCGTGAGGTGGTCAGTAAAGTGCCGGATGCGCAGGTGATGACGGATCTGGACGGCGTGGTGGCTTGGGCGCGCGCCAATGGTGGCGATACGAGCAAAGTCGCCGTGACGGGCTTTTGCTGGGGTGGGCGCATCACTTGGCTATATGCCGAGCACAGCAGGAATGTGAAGGCGGGCGTGGCTTGGTATGGGCGCTTGGTGGGGCAGCCCAATGATCTGCAACCTAAAAACCCGGTGGATCTCGTGAGTACGATCAATGGCAATGTGTTGGGCTTGTATGGCGGCGCGGATACCGGCATTCCGCTGGATACCGTGGAGCGCATGAAAGCCGCTTTAAAGACGGGCAGCGCTGCCGCACAAAAGAGTGAATTCGTGGTGTACCCCGAAGCACCCCATGCGTTCCATGCCGATTACCGCCCCAGCTTCCGCAAAGAGCCAGCGGAAGATGGCTGGAAGCGCTGCATCGATTGGTTCAAAGCCAACGGCGTGGCTTAAATCGTCTGTGTGAGGGGCTTGACAGCTCGTGTAAGCTGGAATTGTCTCTACTCTGGAGCAAACCGCCTTGGGGCGGTTTTTTCATGAATTTAGGAGAAAATCGGCATCTCGCCGGCGTATTCTCTGCGTAGAGTGCTATTGTTTTTATAGTTGATAGGTGCCATGATTTTTCTAGCTATCTTGATCGGTACGCTCACTGCGGGGGTGGGCAGTGTGCTGCTCGCCGCCTTGCTGACCTACGGCGTACTCGCGCGCTTCACCCAGCATTTGCTCAGCTTGGCTGCCGGCGCACTGCTGGCCACCGCGTTCATGCATTTGCTGCCAGAAGCAGTGAACAGCTCCGCTGGCGCGCAGGAATTGTTTGCGGTGTTGCTGGCTTGTTTGATTTTCTTTTTCTTGCTTGACAAGGCAGAGCTGTACCACCATGGCCATGAGCACCATCATGGCCTTGACCCGGGTCATGCGCATCACCACAGCCCAGAACACGGGCACGCGCATGACCATGTCCACCAACCCCACGATCACGGTCATCAGGGTGAGACAAAGCGCTCCGGTGGTTGGGCCGTGCTGGTGGGAGACAGCGTGCATTGCTTTGGCGATGGCATCTTGATCGCTTCTGCATTTGTTGCGGATTTCAAGCTGGGCCTCGTGGCAGCTCTTGCCGTGCTGGCGCATGAAGTGCCGCATCACATGGGTGATTTAGTGGTGTTGCGGCAAAGCGAAACCAGCACCCATCCTGCCTTACTCAAACTTTGCTTGGCAGGCGGTGTCACGGTGCTGGGCGGAATACTGGGCTATTTCCTTGTGGCGCAGCTCGAAAGCCTGCTGCCCTACATGCTCGTGGTGGCTTCGGGCAGCTTCATCTACGTGGCGTTAGCAGATTTGATTCCGCAGCTGCAAACGCGACTATCGCTCAAAGAAACGGCTGCTCAAATTGCTTGGCTGGCCGTGGGCATCGCGCTCGTGACTGTGGTGAGTGGCTTGGCGCATTAAACGCGCTAGCCTTGCGCCACCGGTAAATCTGAGCGATTGCACCATTCGCTCCAGCTTCCTGCGAACAACTGGCTATCTGGGTAGCCAGCGATTGCCATGGCCAGCACATTTGGCACGGCGCTGACGCCGCTGCCGCAGTGGTGGATGACTTGGCTCGCGTCTCGGCTGCCAAGCAGAGCATCGAATTCGGCTTTGAGTTGCGCAGGACTTTTGAAGAAACCTTGCTCGGTGAGGTTGGCCGTGAATGGGCGGTTGAGCGCGCCGGGAATGTGGCCGGCCACGGGGTCAATGGGCTCGGTCTCGCCGCGAAAGCGGGCACTGGCCCGGGCGTCGATGATGGTATGTGAGCCAGTACGAGCGGCGTCTGCTACTGAATCAATAGCAATCAGCGCAGAATTGATGCCGGCAAGAGGGTATTTTTGCTTCGAAAAATCTGCTTTTATGGCATTTGGGCCTGCTTCGACCTTCCCTGCGCCTGCGACCCAAGCTTGCAAACCGCCGTCGAGCACAGCAGCTTTTTCATGGCCAATCCAATGCAGCATCCACCAAGCACGGCCACAGTAGTTGCAACCATTGCGGTCGTAGACGATGACTTGGGTTTCTGATGTGATGCCCATCGCGCCGACCCATGCCGCGAATTTCTCGCGCGAGGGCAGGGGGTGGCGGCCACCGCTGGCTTTGTCGGTAGCATCGCTTTTGTCGCTCAGATCCGCATCGAGATCGATGAAAGCCGCGCCTGCGATGTGTTCTTTGTCATAGGCGGCGCGGGCAGCAGGCGGGTTCATCAAATCGCCGCTGCAATCCCAGATCACCAAGTTTTTTAAGTCAAACTGGCCATTGGCCGGCATTAAATGGATCAAGTTTGCTGCAGAAATGAGAGCGGAGTAGGTCATGGTTCAATGCTCCTCGGGCGGTGTATTGGGCATTGCACGGTTGCGCAAAATGGTGGCCGCGATACCGCTGGCGATGATCACCACCATGCCGATCCAGGCGATCAGCGGCAGCCTGTCGCCAAACACGATCACGCCCAGCGCGCTGGCAAACACGATGCCACTGTATTGAAGATTGGCAACCAGCATGGTGGCGCCACTGGCATACGCCCGGGTCATGCAGAGTTGGCCGGCGGAGGCGAGCAGGCCAATCGGCAAAATCCAGATCGCATGCTTGGCGCTCCAGGGCGAAAAACCTGTGAATGCGATGCCCACCAGGCCAAACACCAGCGATGCCACCGCAAAATAAAACACCACCCGCGCCTCGGGCTCACCCGCCTGCGAGAGCGCCGTGACTTGCAAATAGGCCAAAGCCGCGGTGATTCCGCTGAACATACCAATTAAGCCGGCCCATAGTTGATTGGCCTCAAACGCGGGACGCAGCACCATGACGACACCGCCAAAGCCCGCGAGGATAGTGGCAAACAATGGGCCTTGT
>JBJTSL010000116.1:0-14135 GCA_046076625.1 Allobrachymonas sp. | reverse complement strand
CCCTGTAGCTCAGGCAAATCGTCCACATACTGCACGGCACCTTGCACCTGCGCACGGGCGCTTTCATGCGCAATCGATTGACCTGTGCTCATGCCAGCACCTCTTCCAATTCCGTCCAATCTTGCAAATTCGTCAAGCCTTCCCCACGCAATTCGCTGGCAAAGCGCTCCACCAAACTGCCCAACACGATACGCCGATACGCAGCGCTGGCCCGCATGTCTGAAATTGGTGAGAACTCTTCTTCAAAACTGCTCTTTATCAAAGAAAATTGGCTGTCCGCCGGCATGAAATCTGCGCCAAACGCTTCCGTTTTGATAGCGCGAACCGGGGTGGCCGCTACACCACCTGCCCCAATGGAAAGGTCTTTGAGGCGATCTGCGACGCGCTGCACGCTCAAGGCAACGCAGACCGCAGAAATATCGTCGTCGTAGCGCTTGGAGATTTTGTACACGCGTGAGAACTCATGCTTGGTTGGCAAGGGCACTTTGATCCATGCCAGCACGTCATCCTTTGCCATCACGTTTTTGCGGTAGCCGGTGTAGAGCTTTTCAAGCGGCATTTCACGATGGCCGCGCACACTCATGAGCACCACGTTGGCTTTGAGTGCAATCAAGAGTGGCATGGAATCGCCGATTGGCGAGCCATTGGCCACATTGCCGCCCAGCGTGCCACTGTTCCGCACCGTGAGCCCGGCAAATCGCTGGGCAAACGCGCGCAACTGCGGGCGGTCTTGCGCGATCGCAGTGTAGGCTTCTTGTAGAGTGACTGCTGCGCCGATGGCAATGTGGTGCGGGTAGCGCTGCACGCGTCGCAGCTCGTTCACCTGAGTTAGATCCAGCACTTGTGCAAACTGCTGGTGCGCTTTGTTGACCCACAGCCCCACATCGGTGCAGCCAGCCACAAGCTGGGCTTTGGGGTTTGTGCTGCGCAGCGATAACAGCTCATTCAAACTGCGAGGCAACAGATAACTGCCATTATTTGAAGCTTTTTGGGCGGTTCGCCGTCGCGTTTCCTGCATCGTTTGCTCACTTTTTGAGAGCGATTGCATGGTCACAGCCGCATCCAAAATAGGTCGATACCCGGTGCAACGGCAGAGGTTGCCCGACAAAGCCACTTGCGCTGCGCTGCGATCCACGGCCTGGCCCGCCGCCTCAGAATTTTCATGCAACGCAAACAGGCTCATCACAAAGCCGGGCGTACAAAAGCCGCACTGCGAGCCGTGGCACTGCACCATGGCTTCTTGCGCCGGGTGCAATTGCCCTGCGCAAGACAAGTCTTCCACCACAGTCAACTCCTGCCCTGCGATCGAATGTGCGAGGCGAATGCAACTGTTCACGGCCTTGAATTCGGCCGAGCCCGGCTCACGCAGTGCCACCGTGCAGGCTCCGCAATCACCTTCGTTGCAACCTTCTTTCGTTCCGGTCAGGCCCATGTCTTCCCGCACCAGCTGCAAAAGCGTACGCGTGGGTGGTACATTCTGAAATGTGACCGCTTGGCCGCGATGAAAAAACTGCAAAGTGGAATGACTCATCGGCACAGGGTAGCCTCAAAGAACGCACCGCTCATACGGCGGCGCAAATAGTCGCTAACAATGAACGAGTATGCAAAACAACGCCTTGCTTGACAAGATCGACCTTCATCTCATCAAGGTCTTGCATACCGTGCTCACTGAACGCTCCGTCTCGCGCGCCGCCACCCGACTGGGCATGTACCAGCCCGCCGTCAGCGCTGCTTTGAAGCGTTTGCGCGATTTGGCTGGCGATCCGCTCTTGGTGCGCTCGGGCGCAGGCATGGTGCCCACCGATGCCGGGCTGCGCATGATCGAGCCGTCTGCCCACATCATCCGCGCGGCGGAGGTGATGTTTTCTGATGCACGCGGCTTTGACCCGCAGACCGCACAGGCCAGTTTCCGTATTGCGGCCAGCGACTATTTGGACCCGCTGTTTCTGCCGCATCTGGTGAGCCGTATCAAGCAGCAAGCACCGCTTGCTCATATCGAGATTCAGCCCCTCACCGGCATGGCAGACTACCGCCAGCGCTTGGGTGCGGGCGATTGCGACATCGTGATCGGCAATTGGCCACAGCCGCCCGAAGATTTGCATATGGGTAAACTGTTTTCCGATGAGGTGGTGTGCCTCGTAGGCGACAAGCATCCCGCCCTGCGCCGCAAATGGACGCCTGAGGCTTGGCTGGCAGCCGAGCACATTGCCCCCACGCCGACTCACCCCGGCGCCAAAGGCGTGATCGACGACCACTTGGCCAGCCTGCAACTGGTGCGCAACATCACCGCCCGTTGCCCGCATTTCGGCCTGATTCCGAGCATGGTGGCATCGAGCTTGCTTGTGCTGACCACAGGCCGGCAGTATTGCGAGCGTTATTGCCATAGTCTGCCCGTCAAAATCCTGCCTTGCCCGATTCCCTTTCCGCCCATGATGTATTACCAGCTCTGGCACGAACGTTCACACGTCTCCGCGCAGGCGCGCTGGCTGCGTGAGCAGGTCAAGAGCGTGGCGGCCAGCTTGAAGGGCTTGACATGACGGCAGCTCGTTTGTCCTTAAGCGGCATCACCAAGGCCTACCCGTCTGTGGTGGCCAATGATGCGGTGAGTTTGGCGGTGCAGCCCGGTGAAATCCATGCCGTGCTTGGCGAAAACGGTGCAGGCAAATCGACGCTGATGAAAATCATTTACGGCTCGGTGCAGGCAGACAGCGGCAGCATCGCGCTGGACGGCCAAGCCGTGCAGATTCGCAACCCGCAAGAAGCGCGCAGCTTGGGCATTGCCATGGTGTTTCAGCATTTCAGCCTGTTTGAAACGCTGACCGTGGCGCAAAACGTGTTGCTGGGTTTGGACAAATCGCACAGCTTGGCGCAAGTCAAGCAATCGATCACGGCCAAAGCCAGCGAATATGGGCTGGAGATTGACCCGCTGCGCCCGGTGTACACGCTCTCGGTGGGCGAGCGCCAGCGCTTAGAAATCATCCGAGCCTTACTTACGAATCCCAAACTCTTGATTTTGGATGAGCCCACCTCGGTGCTCACGCCTCAGGCGGTGGACAAACTGTTTGTGACTTTGCGTCTGCTCAAAAGCCAAGGGTGCAGCATTTTGTATATCTCGCACAAACTGCATGAAATTCGCGCCTTGTGCGACAGTTGCACCGTCATGCGCGGCGGCAAAGTTGTGGCCGTTTGTACGCCAGCGAACGAGACGGATGCCAGCCTCTCGCGCATGATGATTGGCGCCGAGCCGCCAGCGTTGGCGCATCGGGAAGTTAAGCAAGGTGCTGCTCTGTTGGAGGTGAAAAACCTGTCCTTGAGCCGGGCTGACGTGTTCGGCATGGATTTGCAGAGCATCTCGCTCACGGTGCATGCGGGCGAGGTGCTGGGCATTGCAGGCGTGTCGGGTAATGGGCAGAAAGAATTGATGGCCGCCATCAGCGGGGAAGACGATCGCGTGGCGTCAACGGCCATTTATGTTTCTGGCCAAGCGGTGGGCGATCTGTCGCCAGCCCAGCGGCGCTCGCTCGGCTTGCATTTCGTACCTGAGGAGCGCTTGGGGCGCGGGGCTGTGCCGGTGATGAGCTTGGCGCAAAATGTGTTGCTCACGCGCAGCGAAGCCGTGAGCCGCGCAGGTTGGCTTTCGCCAGCTGCATTGAAGGCGCAGGCGCAGCAGATTATTGAGCGTTTCAAAGTGAAAGCGGGTGGCGCAGACTCGGCAGCCCGCAGCCTGTCGGGCGGTAATTTGCAAAAATTCATCATGGGACGCGAGATTTCTGCGCAGCCCAAATTGCTGGTCGTCTCGCAGCCCACTTGGGGCGTAGATGTGGGCGCGGCGGCACAAATCCATGCGGAGATTTTGGCGCTGGCGGGTGCTGGCTGCGCGGTATTGGTGGTGAGCGAGGAATTGGACGAGCTGATGGAATTGTCGGATCGCATTCAGGTGATAGCCAAAGGCGCGTTGTCGCCCAGCATGGCCCGCGCGGATGCGACGGTGACTTTGATCGGGCAGTGGATGAGTGGGTTGTGGAATGCTCAAACGGTGAAGGAGTCGGCTGATGCTGCGTCTTGAGCCCCGTGCCGAACCCTCTCGCGCTTGGACGCTGGCTTCGCCAGTGCTTGCGTTGCTGATCACCGTTGTTGTCGCCGGATTGCTGTTTTTGGCTTTGGGCAAAGACCCGGTGCGCGGCCTTTCGATCTTTTTGATTGAGCCTTGGGCGAATCTGCGCGGCGCCAGTGAAGTGGCGCTCAAATCGATTCCGCTGATTTTGTGCGCTCTGGGTTTGGCGCTGTGCTATCGCAGCAATGTGTGGAACATTGGTGCAGAAGGCCAGCTTCTCATGGGCGCGATTTTTGCGGGCGGTTTGGCGATGTGGGCGACGGAAGCCAAGCAAACCTTCTCCCCATGGGTTTTCATGTGGTTAGGCATGCTGGCGGGCGCAGTTGGCGGGGCGCTGTGGGCTGGCATGGTGGCCTTGCTCAAAGACAAATTCAATGCCAATGAAATCCTCGTGAGCTTGATGCTGGTTTACGTGGCGAATTTGCTGCTCAGTTACCTCGTGTTTGGCCCTTGGAAAGATCCGCAGGGCTTTAACTTTCCGCAAACCGTCACGTTTGACGATGGCACGTTGATTCCGCGCATCGTGCGCGGCCTGCGTCTGCACTGGGGCTTCGTGATCGCGTTGGTCGCCGCTGTGGCGATGGCGGTGTTTCTGTTTCGCAGCTTCAAGGGTTATCAATTGCAAGTGGGTGGCCTTGCACCGGCGGCTGCTCGGTACGCGGGCTTTTCCAGGCGCAGCGCCTTGTGGACGGTTCTTCTCACCTCCGGTGCTCTTGCCGGCATCGCTGGCAGTATGGAGGCGCTGGGGCCTTTGGCGCAGCTTACACCGCATGTCTCTGTCGGCTACGGGTTCACGGCCATCATCGTGGCGTTCATCGGGCGCTTGCATCCGCTGGGCTGCATTCTGGGCGCAGCGCTGCTGTCGATGTTTTTGATTGGCGGCGAGCTGGCACAGTCGCGCATTGGTCTGCCCTCGGCGTTGTCCAACGTCTTCCAAGGCGTGTTGCTTGTGGCACTCTTGGCCTGCGACACGCTGATTCACTATCGAATTCGTAGCAAAAAACCCAGCATTCATGACGGGGATGTGGCGAAATGAGGCTGAAACATGAATGAAACTGCCCTGCTCCTTGCCGCCACGCTGCATGCGGGCACGCCGCTGGCTCTAGCGGCGCTGGGGCTGCTCATCAATGAGCGAGCTGGCGTGCTCAATCTGGGCGCAGAAGGCTTGATGCTGATGGCTGCCGTGGCGGGCTTTGCGGTGGCTTTTCATACCGGCAGCGACACCGTGGCCTTCATTGCTGCTGCCGGCGTGGGGGCTGCTGCTGCTGCGCTGTTTGGCTGGCTGGTGATTTGGCTGGGCACGAACCAATATGCCACGGGCCTTGCGCTGAGCCTGTTTGGGGCGGGGCTGTCCGCGTTCGTGGGCGTGGCTTATGTGGGCAAGAAGTTGGAAGACAGAGTGGCGCATCCGATTGCCTTTCTGTCCGATATTCCCTTCGTTGGCACGGCTGTGTTTCGCCAACATCCGATGGTGTATCTCACGGTGGTGATGACGGCGCTGCTGGCTTGGTGGTTGTTTCGCACCCGTGCGGGGCTGGTGTTGCGCGGCTTGGGCGAGTCGCCCGAATCGGCGCACGCTCTAGGTTACCGCGTGCGCTGGATTCGCCTTGGCGGCGTCTGCGCGGGCGGGGCGCTGTGTGGCGTAGCGGGAGCTTACTTATCGGTCGTGTATGCGCCGCTCTGGGTAGAGGGCATGGTGGCTGGGCGCGGGTGGATCGCGCTGGCGCTCACGGTGTTTGCCACTTGGCGGCCCGCTCGGGTCTTGCTCGGCGCGTACTTGTTTGGCGGCGTGACCATGCTGCAACTGCATTTGCAGGGTGCAGGCGTGCAGATTCCGGCGCAATTCATGAGCATGCTGCCTTACGTGGCGACGATTGTTGTGTTGGTGATTTTGTCCAGCAACCCGGCTTGGATCCGAATGAACATGCCAGCTTCGCTGGGCAAGGCTTTCCATCCGAATGGCTGAAGTCCGGGCGCTTGGGGATATCAGGGAAACCAAGTGTCCTTGATGCCGAATTTCTCACATAATATGGTTTGATTCTTGCTTCTATCTCTTGCTTTTTCAATTTTTCTTCCGCTTTTAATAAGGAATTGCGATGACTGATTTCACCAAGCGCTCTGCGCTCAAACTCGCCGCCGTCAGCGCGGCCATGGCGACTGTCGCCTTGGTTGGCTGTGGCAAAAAAGAAACCCCACCGCCCGCGCCAGCACCGGCCGCCGCAGCGCCTGCACCCAAGCCCGAGCCGCTCAAAGCCGCTTGGGTCTATGTGGGCCCAGTGGGCGATGCCGGCTGGACCTTTGCGCACGACCTCGGCCGCAAAGCCGTGGAAGCTAAGTTTGGCGATGGCGTGAAAACTACCTTCGTGGAAAAAGTGCCAGAAGGCGCAGATGCCGAGCGCGTGATCCGCGATTTGGCCAGCCAAGGCAACAAAATTATTTTCGCGACATCGTTTGGCTACATGGAGTCCATGCTCAAAGTGGCCAAAGATTTCCCAGATGTGAAATTCGAGCATGCCACCGGCTACAAAACCGCCGACAATATGCGCGTCTATGATGCCCGCTTTTATCAAGACTCCTATCTTGCGGGCATGATTGCCGGCAAGATGACCAAGAGCAACACGCTCGGTTTTGTGGGCTCTTTTCCGATTCCTGAAGTGCTGCGCAACATTAATGCCTTCACCTTGGGCGCGCAAAGCGTGAACCCGAAGATCAAGACCAAAGTGGTCTGGGTGAACACCTGGTTCGATCCCCCGAAAGAGTCTGAGGCTGCCCAGTCCCTGATCAACCAAGGCGCGGACGTGCTCCTGCAAAACACCGATTCCACCGCCGTGCTGCAAACGGCTGAGAAGGCCGGTAAATACGCCTTCGGATGGGATTCCGACATGAGCGCATTCGCGCCCAAAGCCCACTTGGCTTCCGCCATCGTGGATTGGAGCAACTACTACATCAAGTCCATCACTGAGGTGAAAGACAAGACTTGGAAAGGCGGCGTCGTCACGCGTTGGGGCGTGCCAGAAGGCCAAAACGATCTGGTCAAAATCTCCGACCAAGTGCCGGCAGACGTGAAGGCCAAGGTCGATGAGGTCAAGGCTGGCATGAAATCTGGCGCATTCAACCCCTTTACCGGCCCGATCATGGACAACACCGGCAAAGAGCAATTGGCCAAAGACACCAAGGCCGACGACGAGTGGAAAGGCAAAGTCAACTTCTACGTCAAAGGCGTCGAAGGCAAAGTGCCATCTGGCAAGTAAGCGGCTGCTTGGTTGACCGAAAAGAGCCGCCTTGCGCGGCTCTTTTTCATGAAAAATCGGTGGTAAGCCGGCATCAAATATGCGTAGTTTGCTATTAAATTAGTAAGGATTGTGAATTGGAGTGAGCATGCTTGAGCAAACGCTATGGCATCCGGTTTTGGCCAGCAATGCGCTGAAAGACGCGCCCATGTCTATCAAGCTACTAGAGCGTGAGCTCGTCTTGTGGAAAGATGCAAATGGTGCAGCGCATGCTTGGGCAGACCGGTGCCCGCATCGAGGTGCGAAATTTTCTCTGGGGCGCGTGGTCGGTGATCGTTTGGAATGCGGTTATCACGGCTGGCAGTTTGCGCCGTCAGGTCAGTGCACCCTGGTGCCCGCGTTGCCCACGTTTCAGTCACCCCCGAGCCATTGCGCGCAAGTGTTTGAATTGCAAGAGGCGTATGGTTTGCTCTGGGTGCGTTTGGAACACAGCGATTCTGTGGTTCCTGCCTTTGCCGCCGAGGCTGATGCGCGTTTGCGCAAAGTCAATTGCGGTCCGTATCTCGTGCAAACTTCTGCCCCGCGCATTGTCGAAAACTTCCTTGACATGAGTCATTTCGGCTTTGTGCACGAAGGCTGGTTAGGTGATCGCGGGCACGTGGCAATGCTCGATTACGAGGTGCAAAAAACCGCCACCGGCATTGTCGCCACCAACTGCCAAGTTTGGCAGCCCAAGAGCAATCTACATTCCACCACGGGCTCGATGGTTGATTACAGCTACGAAGTCAACGCGCCCTATACCTGCATCCTCACCAAAGCACCCGACCCTGCCACGCTGGGCGCACACCTCGCTGACAAAGAAAACTTCCGCGAGTCCATCGCGCTTTTCGTCTGCCCCATTGCGCCCGAGCTCTCTCGCGTGTGGATTCGCATGGCCATGACGGATTTTGATTCGCCCGATAGTGCCTTGCAGAGTTTTCAGAACACCATTTTTGGCCAAGACCAACCTGTGCTCGAATCGCAATCGCCCAAACGCTTGCCGCTGGATTTGCGCGCGGAGTTGCACACTGTGGCGGATAAAGCATCGAGCGCTTATCGTCGGTATTTGCAAGAATCTGGCATTATGTTTGGAGTTTGCTAAATGGACCTCGTCAAGCCTATTTCACCCGAGCGCCTGCCTGAGCTGCTGCGCCGCATCCCCAAAGCCGAGCTGCATATCCACATCGAAGGTTCGCTTGAACCTGAGATGATCTTCAAACTCGCGCAGCGCAACGGCGTGGGCATTCCGTATGCGAGTGAGGAAGACTTGCGCAAGGCCTATGCGTTTACCAATCTGCAAAGCTTCTTGGATATTTACTACGCGGGCGCTTCGGTATTGCTCAAAGAACAAGATTTTTACGACATGACCTGGGCGTATTTGGAAAAGGCCGCGCTGGACAACGTGATCCGCGCAGAAATTTTCTTCGATCCACAGACTCACACCGTACGTGGTATGAGCATGGAAACGGTTGTCAAAGGCTTGTCTCGTGCTTGCAAAGATGCCAAAGCCGGTTTGGGCGTGGATGCCCAGCTCATCCTGTGCTTCCTGCGCCACTTGAGCGAGCAAGAAGCGTTTGAGACCCTGGAAGCAGCCTTGCCTTGGCGTGATCACTTCATCGGTGTAGGCTTGGATAGCAGCGAAGTCGGCCATCCGCCTGAGAAATTCGCCAAGGTATTCGCCAAATGCAAAGAGCTAGGCTTTCGCCTAGTCGCCCATGCCGGTGAAGAGGGCCCGCCTGAATACATTTGGAGTGCGCTTGACATACTGAAAGTTGAGCGCATTGACCACGGCGTGCAAGCCACCCGCGATGCCGCGCTCATGCAGCGCTTGGCGCAAGACCGCATCCCGCTCACCGTCTGCCCGCTGTCCAACCAAAAACTCAAAGTCTTCCCCGATCTTCGTGACCACAGCCTGCGCAAACTGCTCGATACAGGCCTCTGCCCCCTGATCAACAGCGACGACCCGGCGTACTTTGGTGGCTATATGAATGCCAATTGGCTGGCGACCTTTTCATCACTGAACTTGGATGCAACGCATGCCGTGCAACTCGCCAAGAACAGCTTTGAGGCGAGTTTTTGCAGCCCTGCTGAAAAGCGCAAGTATTTAGATCGAGTTGCGGTAACGGTGGATGGATTTTGAGGCAAGGCCAACATGAAAAAGCCCGGATTCTCCGGGCTTTTTTGTGCATGAAGGCCTAACTCAATTGAGCGCTTGCAAGCCCGCCACCAACCAACCTGCACTGCCGTCTTTTGGCTTCGTCATATTCCAGACTTCGCGGAAGGGGCCAGGGCTTTGGGCGGGGTCTTCTTTGATCATGCCAGAGAACTCGACGCTGGCCATCCATTCTGTGCCAGTGTCTTCAATACCAAGTAGCTTGGCATCGAGCGCGGCCACTTCGGTGTGGTTTTGGCTACCGCCTGTATGCTGCTCGCGCTCTTGCAATTGCTGGCGAATCTCGGTGAGCATGGCATCGGTCATCATGGTGCGCAGGGTGCTCAGGTCGTTTTTGTCCCAAGCAGCTTGCAGTGAGGTGAAAGCATACTTGGCATCGGCTAAGAAGCCAGGCGCGTCAAAATCTGCGGGCACGCTCCAGTTGCTGGACGTACCAGCCAAGCGTGAACCGATCATGCTGCCACCAGAAGGCTGGGCGGTGAAGGCGGTGCTGTTGCGTTCCCAAGGGCGGGCGGAAGCATCGTTGCCCACATTCTCGGGCTGGTAGTTGCGCTGCATGGGCACATGACTGGGGGCTTGACTCGGGAATGTGCCCGTGTTCGCTCCCGCCATCGCATAGGGTGAATTGCTTGGTCCACCGTTTTGGCTCATAGCACGGCGGCGCAAGAACCAGCCCACGGCCACCATGACCACCAAAGCGACCAGGGCGAACATCATGAATTGCGCTAATTCCTCACCAAAGCCCAAGCTGTTAGCCAGCCAAGCGAGACCCAAGCCAGCGGCCAAGCCACCGAGCATCGCGCCCCAAGGTTTCTTGGGAGCCGCTGCGGCAGCGCCAGCCGCAGCAGGCGCACCGGGCTTGGCGGCTTGAGCCGCGTTGCCAGTAGCCGGCGCAGCGGGAGCTGTCGGGGCAGCATCGCGCTGGGAGACGTTGCTGGACTGTTTGCCAATGGATTTGCCACCGCCCAAGCGCTTAGCAGCCTCAGCATCAAAGCTCAGCGCCGTCAGGCTGATGGCCATGATCGCTGTAACAAGATAGGACAAAAACTTCATACGTACCACCTTTGAAAATCTTTCCTCACACCATTGCCGCTCGAGCCAAGGAATGCATTCACACTTTGATGCCGACATGCAAGGCCACCACGCCGCCGGTCATGTTATGAACATCGACATGCGCGAAACCATTGCCCAGCATCATGCTCTTGAGCGTCTCCTGATCAGGATGCATCCGAATGCTCTCGGCCAAATATTGATAGCTTTGGGCATCGCCTGCAACCAGTGAACCCAATTTTGGCAAAATTGAAAAGGAATACCAGTCGTAGGCCTTTTCCAGTGGTTTCGCGACTTTGGAAAACTCCAAAACCAGCAGCTTTCCACCTGTTTTGAGCACACGAGCCATTTCAGTCAGCGCGGCCTCTTTGTGCGTCATGTTACGCAGGCCGAAAGCCACAGTAACCACGTCAAAATGCGCATCGGGCAGGGGCAGTTTTTCAGCATCACAGACGAGGGTGGGCACGGCATAGCCGGCATCGACCAAACGGTCTCGGCCAACGCGCAGCATGGCTTCGTTGATGTCGGTATGCACCACCTGACCCACGCCGCGCTGCAAACCCACCTTTTTCGCAAAAGCCAAAGCCAAATCCCCCGTACCACCGGCCACATCAAGTACACGCGAGCCCTCGCGTGCGCCGGACACGAGCACGGTGTAGGCCTTCCACGCCCGGTGCAACCCGCCCGACATGAGATCGTTCATCACATCGTATTTAGAGGCCACGGAATCGAACACGCCACGCACTTTGCTGGCTTTTTCGCTTTCATTGACGGTTTCATAACCAAAATGGGTGTTTGCCATGATCTTTTCTGCGTAGAGTGCTCTTGAATTTATAGCCAATCAATGCGAACCGCATGCGCCACCGCCATGCGAATGTCCGCCCGAGGCGAGCATAGGCGCGTCCCTGTCCACGCCGGCCTCTTGCAGTCGCGCGAAGTAGCGCTGCCACAACTCATCTTGTTGGTTACCCAAGAAATACAAATAGTCCCAAGAAAAAATGCCGCTCTCGTGGCCATCGGTAAACACGGGTTTGATCGCGTAATTGCCAATCGGCTCCAGCTCTTGCAAGCCCACCTCGCGTTTCCCAGTCTGCAAAGTTTCTTGACCCGGCCCATGGCCTTGCACTTCAGCCGAAGGTGAATACACGCGCATCAACTCGAACGGCAGTTTGAACGCTTTGCCATCGGAGAAGGAGATTTCCAGCAGCTTGGATTGCTGGTGCACCGTGATCTCGGTCGGAGTGGGGGTGTCTTGCGTGAGGCCAGCCATGGTGAGTCCTGTGCCCGGCATACGAGCAGCTTAAAAAGAAGATTCTAAAAGCGCACGGAAATATTCAGGTGCAGCTTGTCATCACCCTTTTGCGGTGCACTGGAATTGGTAGCCAAAGGCAGCTTGCTGCTGGTGAGTAAACGGCCATATTCCGCACTGACGGAAACGCCAGAGGCATGTCCATAGCGCAGACCCAAGCCCACACTCATCAAATGGTCATGGGCGACACGGCGCAGGCCATCGGCACCGCGATTGCCCAGCCAGCCCGCATCGAGAAAACTGGAGATGCGCAAGCCCTTGGCAAGCTCCGGCGAAGTAAATTCCAAGCTGGTACTCAGGCCGCCATCACCCGATATCGAGCGATCAGGTGCGCCACGAAGTGAGCCTGTACCGCCCAGACCCATTTGCTCGCCAGAGATTAAAGCTGTGTTGCTCCACTGAGCTTGCGTGCGCAAGCTCCATTGCCACTGTTTGCCCAAATCGGCGGAATACTGATAACTGGCTCGCAACACGCGAAACGCGCTGGTGCTGATGCCTTGGCCTGTGACTGGATTGCTGTATTCGCTGCTGTAGGCGGCAATGTCGTTGGACGAACCACCACTGGTGTTGATGGCAGCTTCAAGGTTGTAAGACCAAATGGACGCATCGGATTCATTTCGCACGTTGTAACCCAGTGTGATGGGCCGGCTGCGCCTGTCTACGCCCACAGCCACACCATTGACCAGTGCAGCGCCAAACAATTTGTCGTCAATAGCGACAGACATGTAACTGCGGCGGCCACCCTCAGGCTCATTGGCCAGCGTGTAGTTGATGCCGCGTGTTTGGCCAATGCCGGTGCTGGTGAAGGTGGCGAATGTGCCGAGCACATCGGATTTTGTGGCCGAGAGGCCAAGTGTGCCGTGCACACCGTAGAACGGCACTTTGTAATTCAAGCCCCATTGGCGTACGGCGCTCGGGCGCTCGAGTGATGTGGTGTAGGCGATCACACCTTGGTGATCCCGCCCCGAGAGGTTGTTGTGACCGCCCGAGAGCGTGAAACGGTCTTTGCCGGAGGAGGAGTTGCCGTTGTTGCTGAGATTCATCGCCACGAACCAAGGCTGGGAATCGCGTACTTGTACCGTGGCATCAATCTTGTCGGCCTCAGACGACTCTTTGAGCGAGATCGTGACTTGCTTGGCGGGGTTGTCATTGGCCAAGCTGGTTTGCACAGCCAAACGTTTGAAATTGGGCGATGTGCCTTCGGCCAGCTCGGGCAGGCTGCGGCGGATATTGGCTTCGCTGAAATGTTGCTGGCCCGTGACATCGACCTTGCCAATCGTGAACTTGACGATTTCAAGCGAGACGGTATTGCCCACATCTTGCGGCGGCAGGGCGACTTTGTGCAGGCCATGACCCGCATCGCGCAGAGCCGTCTCCAGAGCGGCAGTGGCTTTTTGCAAGGTGTCAATGGTGGCATCGTTACGCAAAAAGGGTGCGAGCACAGCGCTGGTTTGCGTGGCGCTCAGAGGGTTGTCGCCTTTGATCTCGAAGCCGCGAATCGCAAAGCTGGGTGTGACCGGCGCAAGTGGGGCTGATGCGGGGCTGGGAGCGGTTTGCGCCCAAACAGGCATGCTCCAAGCACCGGCCAAGCTCAAGGCCAGCAAGCAGGGGCGCAGCAAAGTGTCAGCAGAAGGGCGAATCATGATCGGCCACATATTGTGACATCGCACCTCACCCAAGACAGCGTTAACCGGCTCAACGGCACATGCGCCCACCTTGAATGTCGGAATTGCCCAACAGTGCGCTCACATTGAAATTGCTGGAATTGGGCAGTGGCGTACGGTCAAACTCAATGAAACGCGGCACATCTTGGGGGCGCGCCACACTGCCGTTGTTGCCCGCAAAACCCGCTTCGTTGCGACCCAAATGCAAGACGGACGATCCCGTGGCAATTTCAATATGGCCATCTCGCACAAAGACAAACAAGCCTTCTTGGTTTTCTTGCGTGGCCTCGGTACTGAACAAGGCGGGCGGAATATTGATACTGCCGGGAGCCGTAAGGTCGTTCACAGGTTCGGCAGTGGTGTTGCGCGTGCCTGCTGGATCAATGATCAAACCTTGGCCTGCGCCGAGGGCGAGGGTGCTGGTGAAATCGGTGAGTTTAGTTAGTCGTCCCTGAGAAACCCCGCAACCCCAGCATCCATGCGGGTTAGCGGCTGATTGGGTGGTACGAATATTGCAAGTTTTGTGGATCAATTGACTGCAAAGCTTGCAAATTTA
>JBJTSL010000115.1:0-3801 GCA_046076625.1 Allobrachymonas sp. | reverse complement strand
ATTCCACTGGACAAGCTCTCCGATGCAGTTCGCGCCCGTGAGAAAGATGCAGCGGGCGACATGGCTGCCGACATTTTCGGCTTTGATGTGGGTATGTGAGCACCACCATGAGCACACCCGCGCCGTTTGAGCTGGATTTGTTCGATGGGCGCAGCAGCGCGGCGCGGCCTGTATTGCTACAAATAAGTGAGCAAACAACGCAGATTCTATGCCGGCGAACCGGTGAAATTCTTGTAAAAATCGCCTCTGGCGAGCTGTACCGCCAGCTGCGCTTCCCAGAGGGCTATGCCAAGGGTTCGCGCATCATTGAGTTCACCGACCATGCGCCTGAAGATTGGCAAGGTGCGCAGTTGCAGGTGCGTGCAGATGATCGCGCGGCGTTTGACGACTGGGCCCAAGCGAATGTGCCGGCCAAGGCCAATGCCTCGCAAAGCCTCGTGGCGCGGGCGCAGCAAAGCTGCCGCGGCGTACTGGTGGCTTTTGCTCTGCTGGTGGGCGTGCTCTGGGGCGTGTATTTGTATGGCCTGCCGGTAGCCGCGCGTGGCATCACGGCGCTCGTGCCCATGAGTGCAGACGAAGCGATTGGCCGCAACGCGCTCAGCCAAATCGATGGCCGCTGGATGAGGCCGAGTAAATTACCTTTGGAAGACCAGCAGCGCATCCGCGCACGGTTTGAAGCCGGCTTGAAAGCGCAGTACCCGAGCGATACACCAAAGATCCAACTCGAATTCCGCAAATCCGAAATCGGCCCGAATGCCTTCGCCCTGCCCGGCGGCATCATGGTGATGACGGATGAGCTGGTGCAGATGGTGAAAGACGATGATGTCGTGCTCGGCGTGCTGGGCCATGAGCTCGGCCACATCACGCGCCGCCATGGCATGCGTCAACTCGTGCAAGTGGGCGTGATGCAGGGCGTGCTCTCCGTGGCCTTTGGCGACTACGGCAGCCTGATCACCGCCGCGCCACTGATTTTGGGCAGCATGGCCTACAGCCGCCAGCATGAGCGCGAAGCCGACGATGACTCGATCAGGTTCATGAAAGCAGCTGGCATCAATCCGCTGGCCATGGTCAAATTTTTCCAGGCCGCCCGCACCTACAAACCGCCCAAAAAAGACAAAGACGGCAACGAACTGCCGCCAACGCCTGAACCACCTGCTGAGAAAGCAGACAAGCCCGCCGAAGTCAAGAAAACACCCCTCGGCTTTTCCATCATCTCCAGCCACCCGCTGGATGAAGAACGGATGGAGAAGTTTCGCAAGGCGGCGGGTGGGTAATCCATCGCCTCGAGCCTTTTTGCAGGCGAACACCGCACAATTGAGCCATGCAAATTGAATTCAAAGGCCGCGTTGCTTACGAGCCCACCTATGCGGCCATGCAGGCGCATGTGAATGCTCGAGGCGATTTGAAGGCTGGAGTTTTAAGCGAAATCGGCAGATCGCCGGCAGAAAGTCTCCCCGGTGTGCTATGGATTTGTGAGCACGATCCGGTCTTCACACAAGGCATCGCGGGCAAGGCGGAGCATGTGTTGGCGGCGGGGGATATTCCGGTGGTGCAGACCAATCGCGGTGGGCAGGTGACGTATCACGGGCCGGGGCAGGTGGTGGCTTATCCGATGATGGATCTGCGAGAGCGCGGCTACTTCGTCAAAGAATATGTATATCGGATTGAAGAGAGCGTGATCCGCACACTCGCGCACTTTGGCATCACGGGCCATCGCGTGCGCGGGGCGCCGGGGACTTACGTGCGGCTGGATGAACCCGGCTCGCACGCGCGGCTGCTCGGAGCGGATGGTTTGCCGCTGACGGATCAAGAGCTTGGCTCGCGCGCAGACATTGGCAAGATTTCCGCACTCGGCATCAAGGTGAGCCGGCACATGACCTACCACGGCGTGGCGCTCAATGTGGCCATGGACCTTTCGCCTTTTGATCGGATCGACCCTTGCGGCTATCGCGGTTTGCGCACGGTGGATATGGCCACTTGCGGCGTGCAAGCGAGCTGGGAGGTGGTGGCGCAGGTGTTGGCGCAGCAGCTCGTGGCTCGATTGGCCTGAGTTTGCGTTTGGGCAATTAGGCCAATTCCACCTTGGCGCGTGGCTCAGGTTTCTGCACCCTGCGCTGCGCCTGTGTCAAGCCACCATAGCCCCAATTCTCCGCAGGCAGCTCGCGCACAATGACGTAGCTGGCTTCATGCAAATTGCCCAGCAGTTGGCGCAGCAATGTGTGCGCAGATTCGACGAACGCTTGCTTCTCCGACGCGGTGTTGGTGCCAGCGGTGATGTCGATGTCTAGGCATGCAATCGGCTGCTGGCTGGCCGCACCGCCGGCGCAAAACCGGGCGGCTGGCAAGTCGTCAATCATCACCACGGTGACTTCGGGGCGCTTATGCAGCACCTCGGCCGTTAGTGCGGTGAGCTGGGCGGCGAGCTTGTCATAGACCGGCGGGTTGAGCAATGGAGCAATGCGCAGGCTGAGGGTGGGCATGGTGTCTCGCCTTTCAATGGATGTGCTGGGCGCGGTGGCTGGTGAGTTCAAATTGCGCCAAGCGGTGCAAGCTGAGACACCCCATCATTTGCAGTTTTCGCAATGACGACTGGATGCTGTTGCGAAGGATTGAAGTCATGATGCTCTCCTGAATTCGCCTCGAAAGTGAGGCGATAGGTGGACTGTAGGCATCGCGGCGTGGCTTGGAAACGGCATTCGATGCATAATGCTTTTGCATATTCTGCAAAAGCAAGTCGAGGAATGTCGATATGGAAATCAGCGATCTGCAAAGCTTTCTGCGTGTGGCAGAAATTGGCTCGCTCTCAGGCGCGGCGCGCGAGGCCGATGTGCCGGTGAGCCAGATTTCCCGCGCCCTGTCGCGGCTGGAGGCACAGCACCGTGTGCGCCTCTTGCATCGCAGCACGCATGCGCTCTCGCTCACGGAGGCGGGGCAATCGCTGATTGAGCATGGCAAGCGGATGTTGGAGAGCTATGCGCAATTTGAGGCGGATGTGGGCGATCATGCGCAGGTCACTGGCAGTGTGAAGTTGGCGGTGAGTCCGGCCATGGCGCATTACGTGATCGTGCCTAGTTTGAAAGCATTGGCGCAACAGCACCCGCGCTTGGACGTGGAGTTGCATGTGGATGACCGGGCTGTGAATCTGGCGCAGCAGGGCATCGATTTGGCCATCCGCAGCGGCGACCCGGGTTCCGAGACCTTGGTGGCGCGCAAGATTGGCGAAATAGGTCGTCGCCTGTATGCCTCGCCCGACTACTTGGCCCAGCACGGCACGCCGACTCGCTTGGACGATCTACAGCAGCACCAGCTCATCACCAGCAGCGTGCAGCCCAACTTTAATCGCTGGCCCTTCAAGATGGATGGCGAGACCTTTGTGCACATTGCGCGTGGCCGCTATCGCGCGAGCTCCACCGGCATCATGATGGGCATGGCGCTCGAAGGCTTGGGCATCGTGCGCGGTGCCAATGTGGTGGCAGAGCCCTGGGTTGCTACAGGGCGTTTGGTACGCGTACTGGATGAGCTCGTCGATTGTCAAACCGTGCCCATTCATGCCGTGATGCTGCAAGAGCGACACCGCGCACCCAAGATTCGCGCCAGCATTGAGTTTTTTGCGCAGTGGTTGGCACAGTATTGAATCGCTATGCGCTATAAATATAATAGCATATTGCGCAGATTCTATGATGGCGAACGGCCCAAAATGCTCAAAATCAATCCATCACGACCGGCACGCGCTGCGCCAAGGCGCACATCAGCTCGTAGCCCACGGTTTGCGCTTGAATGGCCACTTCGTCAATGCTGAGC
>JBJTSL010000114.1:0-3553 GCA_046076625.1 Allobrachymonas sp. | reverse complement strand
TCGGCGGGCCGGCGTTTTTGCTCGCCTCCTGCACGGGAGCCCAGCCGGCGACTTTATACGTCTTGTTCGGGTCAATCAATTGGCCGTTCAAGCGCATCTCAGAGATGCGTTCGCCTGATTTTCCGCCGGGCGCGCAGGTGTAGCTCATGCCGCCCACGCGAACCATGTCGCCACCTTGCTGGTAATACGGATCGGGGTTAAACAGGTTGTCGCAGACGTCTTCCAAAATGATCTTGACCATGTCGCCTTTGATGTCGGTGACCGTTGACCAAGGATAGGTGATGGCGGTTTGGTCCATCACATGCTCGCGTGTGATCTGTTGGCCGGGCAGCAGTGAGGTGCCCCAGCGGAAACCGGGTGAAAAAGCAATCTCTGCGCCACGCACTTTCATGAGAGCATCCAGAATCACTTGGTCAAACGTACCGCTGAAATTGCCTCGACGGAAGAGCAGACCCTCAGTGACGGCGAGCGGCTCTTCGAGTTTCGCTTTGAACGGTGCGCGCACCTTGTAAACGTAAGCCTGCATCTCGCGGTCGGCGGGCAGCATGTTGGCGAAGACGGGAAGCAGGCGGTAGTTGACATTTCTCACCCTACCCTGCTGCACATCGATGTCGAGCACACCGAGGAATTTGCCATTGCTGCCCGCATTGGTCACGAGGGTTTGACCGTCCGTTCGAGCAACAAGAGTCGGCTTGGGCACGCCATCATGCGTGTGCCCTCCGAGAATCGCATCAATGCCCGTCACGCGGGAGGCCAGCTTCAAATCCACATCCATGCCATTGTGGCTAAGCAGCACCACGGCTTGCGCGCCCTGAGCTTTCGCCTCATTCACCTGCTTTTGCAGCTCGGCCTCTTGAATGCCAAAGGTCCAACTCGGCACCTGCCAGCTGGGGTTCGCAATCGGAGTGTAGGGAAAGGCTTGGCCGATGATGGCCACACGCGCACCATTCATTTCCTTGATTACGAAAGGCTTGAACACCGGGTCTTCAAAGTCTTTCGTCTTGACATTTTGCGCAACAAAGTCAATCTTGCCTTTGAAATCTTTCTCAATGATTTCTTTGACGCGCGCTTCGCCAAACGTGAATTCCCAATGCGCTGTCATCACGTCCACGCCAAGCAACTTGCAGGCATCCACCATGTCTTGCGCATTCGTCCACAGGCTCGTGGCACTGCCCTGCCACGTGTCGCCGCCATCCAGCAGCAAGCAGCCTGGGCGCGAAGCTTTGAGACGCTTGACCAAGGTGGCCAAATGCGCAAAACCGCCTACCTTGCCATATTGCCGTGCAGCGCGTTCAAAGTCCAAATAGGTATGCGCATGCGCCTCGGCGCTGCCTGCCCTCAAAGCCGCATACTTGAGCAAATGCTCGCCCACCAGATGTGGCACCTGCCCGCGCATGCCCGCAATACCAATGTTTGCATCCGGTTCACGGAAGTAAATCGGCAGCAGCTGCGCATGGCAATCTGTCATGTGCAGCAAATGCACATTGCCTGTACGAGGCACGTTGTAGAGCCGCTCAGCCTCTTGTGCACTGGCTTCGCGAGCCAGAGGAAAACCTGCCATGAGGGCGGCACTGAGGACGGAGGAGAACTCTCTGCGGGTGAGACTCATAAGCGATGACTTATATTTTGAGGTAGAAAAATCCCCATCTTTCTAGTTTGAAAGATGGGCCATCAGAGGTTTACTTATTCACCGGCGAATCGGGCGACAAGAGCAAGGCCATTACATGCTTGATCTGTTGCTCCGTCAGGATGCCGGCGTCGCCGAAGCGGGGCATGTTGCTGCAAAGGTTGACGCTGTGGGTGTTCCAGATGCGGGCCCATGTGTATTTGACGATTGCCTCGGAGTCTTTGCTGTTGGCATCTTTCACTTGACGAATCGCGCCGTATTTCAAGAGGCTGGGGCCTTGGTTGCCGAAGCTGATCTCTGCCGGGCTGATTTGGTGGCAGGCGTAGCAGTTGGCGCCGTTGGGCGTGCCGGCTGCATCACTGAATTGCATACCTCGGCCGTTTTGTGCGATGCGCTCGCCTTCACGCCAATCGCCAATGAAGCCGTCTTTCGGGTACGGGATCTTGTCGTACAACGCAGTCTGGATTTTCTCGGCGGTTTTCTTGTCTACCTCTTTGCCTTTCATATTGGCTTCGGAGCACAAGCGCTGGATTTCGGTTTGATCCAAGCGGTCGAGTTTGGCGATGCCGCGTTCGTTGAAACTGCCTTTAATTGCAGCCAACGATTCTTCGGCGCTGGGCAGGCTTGAGCAACTGGCGAGCAAGGTGCTGGCGGTAACAGCTATAAAAAGAGTAGCTAACTTGCTTGATTTCATGCCGGCGAATGAGTGTTTTTTCATGTTTTTCTCCTCAATTAACGCTTAATCGCCGGCGCAGCCATCTTGCCGCCATTGGCATTCACGCCCATGAAGCTGATGAGATCGACCGAGGTTTGCGAGAGGTATTGCAACTCAGGAAAGCGCTGTTGGCGGAAGCAATCGTACAAGCGCCATTGCATGGTGCGAACTGCACCTTGGCTCACGCGGTACGCGGGCCATTGGCTGAACGCCGCTTGCGCGGGGCCTGGCTTGGTGAGGTTAGGCAAATCTTGCAAGCGGATGCGCTTGCCGTCTTCGCTATGGCAGCTCGCGCAGGAAAAATCATAAGGGCCGCCTTTGAAATAGAAGGCTTGTTTACCGCGCTCATACGCAGCTTTTTCTTCCTTGTGGCCGTTGGGCACTTTGATGACCGCATCGCGCGATTCGTCATACACGAAGGCCACTAGGTCTTCGATCATCGTGGCTTTTTGGCCTTCGCCGCTGAAGGCAGTGCGCGCAGAAAAATCTTCACGCTTGGCACCCTGAAAAGTGACCATGCAATGCACGAGGCGCGATTCAATGTCCATCACCTTCTTTGTATCATCAAAGTATTTGGGCAATTGCGCCACTGCGCCTTTGACTTTGCCAACGCCTAAGCCGAGATCGCAACTCTCAGCAAGAGACTTGCCGCCGCGCTTGGCATTCCACAGGCCTTCGCCGCGCGCGGCATTGAGGTCAGCAGGGTTGCCATCTTGCAAAGATTGGCGATATTCATTGATCGCGTCTTGTGCTGATTTTTGCTGGGCTTGGGTGGGGGTTGCTACTAAAAGGGTAGCACTTAGCGCAAGTAATACGCCGGGAAGTGAGTGTTTTTTGTACAAAATTTTGTCTCCTCGTTGAGTTTTAATTCAAATACCATTTTGAACGCAGAGGACGCGAAGAATTCGCAGAGGTCGCAGAAGAGTAACAGCCAATGAGAACCCAAAATTACGAAAGGAAACTACTTTCATCCTTGGTCATATTCTCTTTTTCTGTTTGTCTTGTATTTTTTTTGCGTCTTCCGCGAATCTTTCGCGTCCTCTGCGTTCAAAATCTCTTCATCTTACGAACGCCAAAATCCTCAAGCAATCGCTGCTTCATCCGTGCGCGTGCCGCCTTGGTTGTCTACCCACACGACCTTGACTTTATCGCCCGCTTTGCCACCCTTGAAGGTGAACTGCGTAAATGGGTTTTTCGAGACGGCGGGCCCA
>JBJTSL010000113.1:0-14751 GCA_046076625.1 Allobrachymonas sp. | reverse complement strand
GGGGTGAGCACCAAAAGCGCATGCGCTCTCGCAAAAATATCGTGCGCCGAGCGGCGAATCGGCACCAAGTACGCCACCGAAGCAGCCCCTCCATCCTTGCCCCGCAACACAAAGGAACGGATCACCTCTTGCTTATCGCCGTTCAATTCTGGCAGCGCTGCCCAAAGCATTTCGTTGGAACGTACATCCGACAAAGCCACGCGATTACCCGCACGCCATTGCAAATGCTCTTGAAAACCATTCATCAACTCATTGGCCTCGATCACGTAACCGCTTTCATCCAACACCAAGGCCGGCAGCCCCATGGCTGAGAGCGTGTCGCTTGCCCCTTTTGGCGCTGCGTAGCGACAATCGCGCTGCAATCAGTGCTGCGCGAGCCAAATGCGGTCGCAGTTCATTGAGTGCATCAATCTTTTCCCGCTCCACCGGGCCGCGTGCGTATTCCCGCTCCAGCGTGAATACGATGTTGTCCTGCGTCGGCATGGCCAAGCCCGTGCAGGCCGACCAGCCCAGGCCCTGAGGACGGAAAAAGTCGCGGTAGATCTCGTTGGACTCAAGCTGTTCAGGTGTCCAGTAGTCATACTCAGCCAAAAAAGTGGGCTGGTTGCTGGAAAACAGGCAGGCCTTGCGCCCGCAACGCGCAAAGTAGCCCTGCGACACATAGGCTTGGAACACCTCAGTCAAATTCGCTGCGGTGATCCAGCTCATCACCTTCTCGCGCACCGCAAACAACTGCCCACCACGCGCATTCACCAGGCTTGCCAGCTCATCCAGCACTTTCGGCCAACCCTCGGGCACAAATGAACATTCGTAAATGCGGTCAATCAGGTCATGTTGGAGGGAGCCGGCGGTCATGCACCAAGAATAGCCGATTTCTTACCGAATCAACTCGGCATCATCTGTTTGCATGATGACACCCCATGCGACAACTTATATCATTTCGATACCCCTCAAACGGGGGATGGCTCATCGCGAGGCTTTTTCTCACAATATCTCACTCTTACAAGGAAGCATCATGAACAAACATTTTCGAACGATTTGCGCCGGCTTGGCCGTGTTAACAGGCTTGCTCGCAGGCTGCGGCGGTGGGGGTGGCGCGACGACAGCGGCGGCCGCTGGCGGTTCCAATGCTGGCTTGGAGGCTATGGGCAGTTCGCTGATTACTGCGGCAGGTGTGACATTGAATGGTCTTGATGGTGGCTTTTATGGTTTGCTCAAAGGTACAGCTTCACCGCTTTCTCAATTTGAAGCGCCGCAGGCCTCACCAGGCGGCAGGCATCCAACGCCAACTTGCAGCACTGGCACCCTTAACACCTCCACCACGGGCAACGATACCAGTATCCGTTACAACAATGGCGTGATAGAAGGCAGCACGCTCAATGGCACGATCACGGTACAAGGGCCGATTGCTTTCACCGCTGGCGGTGTCTGGACCAGTACCTTTTCAGGCTTTACCGTCAACACCACCGACGACTCGGGCGCCGCTGTACGTCTTGCTTACAGTGGCTCGCAAGTGTTTCAAAGCATCACTTGGAGTGGTACGACAACGACCGCCTACGCTACCGGTGGCAAGGCCACCTTGGTTGATGTCGTAGTCGACATCAATAACGGCGCTGGCAACATGACATTTACCAACTTGCTGCTTGATTTCACCTACACCGACTCTCCAGAAAGAACAACGGTCCGCATGTCGGGCGGCTTCGGCTACACCCTGAAGCTGGCTGACTTTGGCATCACCGTACCTGCTGGCGTACCCAGCACGGTCGCTGTCAACTTCACCGCCAGCACGCCCGAGCAGTTGGTCTTCACTGCTACCAGCGAAAGCGGCCGCCTGATTCTAGATTCACAGCTTTACAAAATGGAGTTCAACTTCACTGCCGGCACCTGCAGCATCACTGTCAATGGCGTGCCGACCAGCTTCGGCCTTGGCGCTTAACGGGCTTTCCCCAGCTACCGCCTTCTGTCTGCGCAGAAGGCGGTTTTTTATGCCGAATTGGTCTCGAGACGATATAAAATCTGCGTTATGTGCTGCGTTTTTTATAGCATCTTATAACGCTCACCAGAATCTTGTATCGCTCACTTCAGCAGCCCCCAAACCAACCAAGCCGCAGTGCCCCACATGGTGATCACCACCAGTACATCAATCGCACGCCACACAGCCGGGTGCGCCAGCTTTTTGGCCATAGCGGCTGCGCCAAAGCCCAAGGTGACAAACCACAGCGCCGAACCCAATGCCGCGCCAATACCAAACACCCAGTTGCTCGGTGCGGAATAGGCGAGCGATGCCGTGCCGATGATGACAGCGGTGTCGATCCAAGCATGCGGATTGAGCCAAGAAAACGCCAAGGCACTGGACAGCGCCGTGCTGCGGTTGCGCGGCGCGGTTTGCTGGGCGGCATGCAGACCCAAATGAAGCGGCTGCGCGGCGCGTTTGGCCGCTTGCCAACCGTAGTGCAGCAAAAACAAAATCGCCGCGCCAACCAAAGCCGAGTTGATGTGCGCAGACAGCTCACCCAGCTTGGCCAGGCCGAGTACGCCAATCCCAATCAAGAGCGCATCCGTGACCGCACACGCAGCCACGGTGATGCCCACATGCGAGCGCAGCAGCCCCATGCGCAGCACGTGCGCGTTTTGTGGGCCAATAGCCACGATGAGGGAAAGGCTGAGCAACACGCCCGAGAGAAAAATATTCATGGCGTGATTGTGGGAGAGGATTTTTTGAATCAATTGAAATTAACTATTTATCGATTTGATTAAAAATGATTTAATTCATAAATGGCTCTTGACCCTAGACAACTCGATGCTTTTGCCGCCACGGTGCAGACCGGCAGCCTGGCCGCAGCCGCCAAGCAATTGCGCATCACGCTGGCGGCGGTGAGCATCCGCATCAAGGCCTTGGAAGCGCAGTTAGGACAACGCCTGCTCATTCGCAGCAAGACAGCGCAGGCCACACGCGCCGGTCAGGTGCTGCTCGCGCACATCAGCCGCACGCGCCTGCTTGAAGCGGATTTGGCCGAGCGCCTGTTGTCGCCACAAGACGATGCGCAGTGGCTTGCGCTTCCTGTGGCGGTGAATGCCGATTCGCTCGCTTCGTGGTTTTTGCAGGGTGTGCAAGCCACGCTGCATGCACATCGCCTTTTGTTGCACAGCGTGGTTGATGACCAGGAGCACACCTTGCAATGGCTGCAAAACGGCGATGTACTCGGCTGCGTCACGCAATTGCCCAAGCCCCTGCGTGGCTGTAGCGCCCAGGCCTTGGGCACGATGCGCTACCACTGCCTGGGCTCACCCGCCATTGCCAAGCAACTGCGTTCGCTCCAAAGAAAATCCCAAGCGCCCGCGCTCTTGCAAATTCCCGCGCTGTGCTTCAACCCCAAAGACCATCTGCAAGACCGTTTCTTGGCCGAGGCTTTTGACTTGCACGATGCCGCGTACCCGCGCCACTATTTTCCAGCAGGTGATGCCTACCATTTGGCCATGGTGCAAGGCTTAGGCTGGGGTTTGCAGGCGGATGTGCAAATGCGCTTGCAATGGCGCGGCGAGATAGAGGCGGGCCGGCTCGTTGACTTGTTTCCAGGCCAGCATGTGGATGTGCCCTTGTATTGGCATCACGGGCAACAAGAGTCTGCACAAGCCGCACGCTTGACCTCCTCCGTCATGGCAGCAGCGCGGGAGCATCTGATGCAAAAGCCGGTGGTTTAGCCACCGTTGGCAGCAATCCAATCCTTGTACGCCGGATGCTGCCTCATGGTGTTGAAGCAAAAGCCTTTTTCTTTGAGCCCCACGATCAAGGGCTCGAGCACCGCAGGCGCCCATGGGTCTTTGCGGCTCCAAATGCCCAAGTGCGCCATCAAGATATCACCCGCTTTGATGTCTTTCAGGGCTTTTTTCAGCAAAGCATCATTCGAGACGCGCTCACTGGGCAGCTCATCGCCCAAGAA
The DNA here is from genome assembly GCA_046076625.1 of Allobrachymonas sp. Classification (GTDB taxonomy): domain Bacteria; phylum Pseudomonadota; class Gammaproteobacteria; order Burkholderiales; family Burkholderiaceae_C; genus JANMDU01. Next base: position 10,810 of record JBJTSL010000113.1, on the reverse strand, counting down.
GCCAGCAGGTGCCCAGCCCACATGCTTGTAGCCGCAGGCTTCGGCAGCGGCGAGTAGTTTGGGCGATGTCTTGCCGCCGGGGGCGCGGAACATCGGCAATGCTTTTTTGCCGGTGTAGAACTCAATGCGCTCCTTGGCCATATCCAATTGCTCGCAGTATTTCTTGGGCTCCCAAGTGAAGCTGCGGCCCGCAAACGCACCCTGTGTGGGTGTGACAATGAAGCGGGGCGCGACGCCCGAGGCATCGCCGTTGAGCACCGGATGGTCCCAAGTATGCGAGGCAAATTCATGACCTTCCTTGCCGCGCTGCATCCAGAACTTTTCGCCCCAACTTTTGGACAGGCTGGTGCTATCGTCCTTGGTTTTTTCGTTGGCGGTAAAAAACGTCACCTTGACATTGTGTTTGTTGAGCGTGTCGGCAATGAACTGCGCCACTTCCATGTGGCCGGTGTCGAAGGTGAGATAGACCGGCTTGTCGCAGACCGCAGGCGCAGGCACGGCTGCGGGCGCAGAAGCTGCCGCAGCGGGCTTCTTGCTGAAAATAGAGCCCAATTGGGCATACGCCGGCATGAAACCTGCGCAGAGTGCTATCGAAATGAGAGTACTCTTCAAACCAAAATCAAAGACGTGGGGCATGATCAAGCGTCCACACCCCGTGCGGTGAGCGGCCCACGTTGATCTGGCGAGCGATCTTGCCGGTTGCCAAGTCAATCACCGTGAGTTTTTTCGCCCAGCGCGAGGTGACATACAGCGATTTTCCATCAGCAGACAAATCCATGCAATCGGGGCCGCCGGGCACATTGAATTGGCCGACCACCGCTTGCGTTTGCAAATCAATCTTGCTGATGGTGTTGGCCACGCGGTTGCTCACGAAGATGTGCCGCTTGTCGCCCGCCGTGCGGAAGGCATGCGCGCCTTTGCCGGTGGGAATGGTCTTGACCAGCTTGGGCGACTGGGCGCTGCCAGCAGACACATCAAACACCTGCACGCCGTCGCTGGCGGTCAGGCCGATGTAGGCGAATTTATCATCGGGCGTCATGTAGATGTCGGCGGGCATGTCACCGGTGGGCATGCGCCAGCGGATACTTTGCGTGGCCAAATCCACGGCGACCCATTCGTCGCTGTCTTGCATGGTCACGTAGGCGGTGGTGGATTTGCTGTCGATCCACAAATGGCTGGGCGTTTTGCTGCTGGCAATGCGTTTGATGAGTTTGAGTGGCTCGGCCTGCTGGGGTAGCCATTGGTAGATGTCGATGTGGTTCAAGCGGTTGGCCGCGGTCACAAACCACCTCATGTCGGGCGAGAAGCGCAGGTGATAGGGGTCGAGAATATTCTTGACCACTCGCTGCACTTTGGCGGTGAGTGGGTCTAAAAACGTGAGCGAATCGCCACCCGCATTGGCCACGATGAGTGATTTTTCATCAGGCGTGAGGTACAGGTGGTGCGGCTCTTTGCCGGTCGGGATGCGGGCGGTTTCCAGCCATGTGTTGGCATCGATCACGCTGACATTGGCATCCAGTGAGTTGAGCACAAAGATGGGCGGCTTGGGCCCAGCGGACGCAGCAGCGGCTTGCGCCCAGAGACGTGATGGCCAGGTGGCTGCCAGAGAAATACCTGCCAAACTGGCCAAAAATTGCGAACGCTTCAACACAAACTGCCTTCAATTCAAAAACTGCCCCAAGTTTACCCGCTGGCCTACTGCGAACAGGCTCAAAACCGCTCAAAATCAAGCCATGACTGCTTCAGTTGCTACAAAACTTGTAAAAATCCCCGTCTTTGAGGTGAACTTGGAGGTTTTGCGTATTCCGGCGTCCGATCGCACGGATTGCGCACCCATTGTGTTTCTGCACGAGGGCCTGGGCTCAGTGGCGATGTGGCGCGATTTTCCGGCGCAGTTGTGCGCCGCCACCGGGCGTGCTGGACTGGTTTACTCACGGCGCGGCTATGGCCAGTCAGATACCGTGCCCGATGTGCGCGGCGCGGGGCGCTTGAAGCCCGACTACATGCACGTTGAGGCTTGGGAGGTACTGCCTGAACTGCTGCGCCTGCAAGGCATCGAAAAACCCGTGCTGCTCGGCCATTCTGATGGCGGCACGATTGCGCTGCTGCATGCCGCACGCTTTCCCGTCGAAGCTTGTATCGTCATGGCACCGCATCTTTTCGTAGAGGACATCAGCATAGCCGCCATTTCCCAAGCGCGTGAAGCTTTTGAGGAAGGCGACTTGCGCCAACGCCTTGCGAAATTTCATGCAAGCGTGGACTGCGCCTTTTGGCAATGGAACGATATCTGGCTCAGCGAAGAATTCCGCAGCTTCAACATCGAGGCCGAATGCACGCGCATCACCTGTCCGCTGCTGGCTATTCAAGGGCATGACGATCCGTATGGCACGATGGCGCAGATCAATTCATTGGGGCATGATTTTTTAAGTGAAATCGGCCACTCGCCGGCAAGAAATATACGCAGATTGCTATTGAAACTAGAGCAATGTGGGCATTCACCGCATCGCGATCAAGCCACTGCCGTGATCCGATCCGTACAAGAGTTTTTACAATCACATCATGCAACACCACTTCATCAACAACCAGCCCACCGCGCCCGCTAACGGCCAATCGCTGTCCATGATCGACCCTGCGACGGGTGAGATCTATGAGCAGATCGCGCGCGGGAACGCACAGGACATGGACACAGCCGTGCGCGCGGCTCGTGCCTGCTTTGAGCATGTGTGGCAACACGTGACTGCTGCTGAGCGCGGCAGGCTGTTGATGAGGCTCTCGACGAAAGTCGCGGAATGCGCCGAAGAGTTGGCCGCGATTGAGCAGCGCGATTGCGGCAAGCCCGTGAAGCAAGCCAAGGCCGATGCAGCGGCGCTGGCGCGGTATTTTGAGTTTTACGCGGGTGCGGCTGACAAATTGCATGGCGAGACGATTCCTTATCAAAACGGCTTTGCGGTGTTCACCTGGCGCGAGCCCTTTGGCGTGGTGGGTAACATCATTCCGTGGAATTACCCGATGCAAATTTTTGGCCGCAGCGTGGGTGGAGCCCTGGCGGCTGGCAATGTGTGCGTCGTCAAGCCGTCTGAAGACGCGTGCCTCTCGCTGCTACGCGTGGCGCAGCTTGCAGCTGAGGTAGGTTTTCCAGCAGGCGCGATCAACATCGTCACCGGCTATGGCCATGAGGTGGGCGATGCGATGGCTCGCCACCCCGGCATCGATCACATCAGCTTCACCGGCAGCCCGCGCGTGGGCACGATCATCCAACAAGTCGCTGCCGAGCGGCATTGCCCCGTCACACTGGAGCTGGGCGGCAAAAGCCCGCAGATCGTGTTTGCCGATGCTGACCTTGATGCCGCCATTCCCGTGATCATCAATGCCATCGTGCAAAACGCAGGGCAAACTTGCTCGGCAGGCTCTCGCTTGCTCGTCGATGAATTGATCTATGACAAGCTGCTCGATCGCCTAGGCACAGCCTTTGGAAACCTCCGCGCTGGCCCGCCCGCGATGGATTTGGATTTAGGCCCGCTCATTCGCCAAAGCCAGCAGCAGCGCGTGTGGGATTTCCTGTCTGACGCGCAAGTCGCAGGCATTCCGATGGTCGCGCAAGGCAAGGTGGTCGATGAAGCGCCTGAGAGTGGCTTTTATCAAGCTCCTACCCTGCTGCGCGATGTGCCCGTGATGCACCGCCTCGCCCAAGAAGAAATCTTCGGCCCGGTGCTCTGCGCAATGAAATTCAAAGACGAAGACGAAGCCGTGCGAATGGCCAACGCCACGAAATTCGGCCTCGTCGCCGGCCTGTGGACGCGCGACGGCAGCCGCCAAATGCGCCTGGCCAAACGCATTCAAGCCGGTCAAGTCTTCATCAACAACTACGGCGCAGGTGGCGGCGTCGAACTCCCCTTCGGCGGCTACAAAGCCTCAGGCTATGGGCGCGAGAAAGGCTTTGAGGCGCTCCATGGGTTTACGCAGCTCAAGACCGTGGCGATGAAGCATGGTTGAATTTGCACAGGTTGAATGTTGAACATTCAATTTGTACAAACCTCAAGCCTGACTTCAACCTTTGATCACCGCACTTTTGGCAATTTCTTGCACTTGCGGCAAATAGCGCGGGAAGAAACTCAGGCGTGGGGCCGCATAGCTGGTTGCATAAAGCTGGCCTTTGTGCTCTGCCGCCCAAGCGATGCCCTTGATCTGCAGGTTGCTGCCTTGCACCAAGACAGAAAACTCGACGCGTACGCCTTGTTGTGAGCCAAAGGTGGCAGGTTCTACCTTATCGATTGTCACAGCCGATCCATCGATGGCATACATTTGCTCAAACAGGCTGGCTATTTGATCAAGCTTCATACCTGCGGTAAACATAGGCACGCGAGGTGCTTTGCCTTGCGAATTCTTCTGTGGAGCCAGCACCAGGTTAGCGCCGCTGTTGATGCCCGCCCAAAAGCGCAACTGATCAACAAATACGCCATCCTGCGTCCACAATTCATACGGTTGCTGGCTTCCCGGCAAATTCACTTTGTTCCATGCCTGTGGCAACTTGACAGACATTTTGGAATTGATCATTTGCTCCCCCTCCACCTTCACGATGTTGGCGCAACCAGCAACGATCAGGGTCAAAGCAATAAGAAGTAGTTTTTTCATGGTTTGAGTTCCGCCAAGTAATGTTTGATCAAATTCGCATCAGCAGCCTCAGGCGCCAATGCCAAGTACTTTTCAAAAGCTTGCACCGCAGGCGCAGCATCCTTGCGCTGGCGCTGCAGGGCGCTGTGCGTGCAGAACTCAAGCTTGCAAAGGGGTAGCCGCCTGCGCTCTAACACCTCCATCGAGCCGACGGCCACAAGCACGCTGCGCGTGCTTGCGTCCGCGGCTCACGTCGAACGTTAACACTCAAACCAAACAAAAAAGCCGACTCAAAGTCGGCTTTTCTATTGAACTGCAGAACCTCAAGCAAAGTTCTTCTCAGCAAATTCCCAGTTCACCAAGTTGGACAAGAATGTCTCCACAAACTTAGGACGCATGTTGCGGTAGTCGATGTAGTAGGCATGTTCCCACACGTCCACCGTAAGCAGGGCTTTGTCGGCGGTGGTCAGCGGTGTGCCGGCGGCGCCCGTGTTGACGATGTCAACGCTGCCATCGGGCTTTTTGACGAGCCATGTCCAGCCGGAGCCGAAGTTGCCGACGGCGCTTTTGGTGAAGGCTTCTTTGAAGGCGGCATAGCTGCCGAATTTGGCGTTGATCGCCGCCGCGAGAGCCCCTCCAGGCTCTCCTCCTCCCTGTGGCTTCATGCAGCTCCAGAAGAAGGTGTGGTTCCAGATCTGGGCGCTGTTGTTGTAGATGCCGCCGGAGCTGCTTTTGATGATGTCTTCGAGGCTCTTGCTCTCAAACTCGGTGCCTTTTTGCAGGTTGTTGAGGTTGACGACATAGGCGTTGTGGTGCTTACCGTGGTGAAACTCGAGGGTTTCTTTAGTGTAGTGCGGGGCGAGTGCGTCAATCGCGTAGGGCAATGCGGGGAGGGTATGTTCCATGTTGGCTTCCTTAAAAGTTGTTGGGATGGCTGTCAACCACAGATTGTAGATAGCTTACGAGGACTGCTTTTCAAGTGGGGTAATGCCCCTGCTGCTGACAGAATTTCTAGTGTGCCGAGAGCGGCACTGTGCCGTCACTCAGCTGCGCCTCCAGTGGCATGCCTTTTTGCACCTGCGTCACGCTTCGAATCACTTCGCCTTGCGCGCCGCGCAGCAGCGCATAGCCGCGTTCCAGCGTGCGCTGGGGGCTGAGGAGTTCCAGGCTTTGCTCGGCTCTTCGCACACGCTCGCGCTGTTGGCTCAGGAGAAACTGCATTTTTTGATCAAAATCGGCATTTCGCCGGCGTATTTCCTGCCTAGAGTGCTCATGTTTTGATAGTAAATGATGCTGCAAATTGAGTTGCAGGCGTTGTAGAGTGAACTTCTGAGCGGCCAACGCCTGCGCAGGACGGGCGAGACGCTGGCCGTTGTGGTCGAGGCGCTGGTGCTGCGCGTCCAGCGCGTTGCTGGCGGCATCTTGCAAGCGCTCTTGCATGAGCTGCGCGGCGCCCAGCCATGCGCTTTGCTCGGTGGCGCAGAGCTCGGCAGCGGCAGTGGGCGTGGGAGCGCGCAGGTCGGCGACGAAATCGGTCAAGGTGAAATCCGTCTCGTGCCCGACGCCGCTGATCACCGGCACCGGGCTTTGCGCCAGCATGCGCACGAGCTGCTCATCGTTGAACGCCCACAGATCTTCCAAGCTGCCTCCTCCGCGCACGATCAAAATGACATCCACACGTGGTGTTTTTTGATCGAAACTGGCCTCATGTCGGCGTGAAATCTGCGTGGATTGATACAGTTTTGATAGCGCTTCGCAAAGCTCCTGCGGTGCACCCGCGCCTTGCACGCTGGCAGGAGCAAGCCAGACGGGGATTTGCGGCGCACGTCGAGCCAAGGCGGTGACCACATCATGTAAGGCGGCTGCGCCCAACGAAGTGACGAGGCCAATGCCGCGCGGGGCTTTGGGGATTTCTCGCTTTCGCGCCGCATCAAACAAACCTTCAGCCTCCAGCTTGGCCTTGAGCCGCAGAAACTGCTCAAACATCGCGCCCTGACCGGCCCGTTCCAAGTTTTCGACAACGAGCTGCAAATCGCCGCGCGGCTCATACACCGCCACCCGCGCTCGCACCTGCACCAAATCCCCCTCACGCGGGACAAAATCCAGCATTTGCGCGGCGCGGCGAAACATGGCACAGCGCAACTGGCCTTGCGCGTCTTTCAGAGAAAAATAGCAATGACCGCTGGCCGCTCGGGAAAAACCCGTGATTTCACCTTGGACGGTGACGTTGGAAAAACGCGCGTTGAGCGCATCAGAAATGGCCGCCACCAGAGCGCCCACGGGCCATACACGGCTTGTAGACGCAAAACCGTCACTTCCCGAGGCTTGTCGGGGGACTTCAAAAACGATAGCATCCTCTTGCATAATGGGGTCTGTTGGCAACTACATCAAGGATCATCGCAGGAGAATCACCTTGTTATCCATCATACAAGCCGCTGGCTGGCCGATTTGGCCTTTGATTGCTTGCTCAATTTTGGGGCTGGCGCTGGTGATTGAACGATTTGTGAGCCTCAAGGCAGCCAAAGTCGCGCCACCGAAACTGCTGGACGAAGCGATTGCCGTCTCGCGCCAAGGCATACCCTCGCCCGACGTGGTGAATCAGTTGGAGGCCAACAGCGCCATGGGCGAAGTGCTGGCCAGTGGCATGCGCGCCATCAACAGCAATCCGCGCTGCTCGGAGGAAGAGCTGCGCAACGCGATGGAGGGCGCAGGCCGCCGCGTGACCGCGAAACTCGAGCGCTATTTGCCAGCGATTGCCACGATTGCCTCCGCTGCGCCATTGCTCGGGCTGTTGGGCACCGTGATTGGCATGATCGAGATTTTTGGCTCGCAAGGCGGTGGCTCGGGTGCCGGCGGTGGCGCGGGCAATCCGCAGCAGCTGGCTCATGGTATTTCGATTGCCCTGTACAACACGGCGTTTGGCCTCATCATCGCCATCCCTGCCTTGATTTTTTGGCGCTACTTTCGGGCGCGGGTGGATGGCTATTTGCTCTCATTGGAATTGGCAGCTGACAAGATGGCGCGGCATTTGCTGGCGCTGCGTCATGGTGGCTATTGAAGTGCGTCGAGGGCGAACACCATGAACTTCCACCGCACCAACCGCGAAGAGCCCGAGATCAACCTGATCCCTTTCATTGACGTGCTGCTCGTGGTGCTGATCTTTTTGATGCTCTCCACCACTTACAGCAAGTTCACTGAGATGCAACTCCAGCTACCCACGGCAGACACCGATGCGCAGCGCGATTATCCCAAAGAACTGATCGTGAGCGTCTCCAGCGATGGGCGCTATGCAGTGAACAAAACTGCGGTGGAAGGCAAAAGCGTCGATGCAGTGGCCTCTGCGCTGTCGGGCGCAGCCAAGGCCGGCAAAGACACGGTGGTGATCATCAGCGCGGATGCGCTGGCCACGCACCAAGCGGTGATCAGCGTGATGGAAGCCGCGCGGCGCGTGGGTCTGGCGCAGGTGACGTTTGCCACGCAGCCCTCGGGCAGCAAGTGACCTGACCATGGGTTGGAGCCAACGCCTGCAGCGCGCTTGGTATCGCGCCGATGGGAAAGATTGGCTGTCTCTTGCGCTGCTGGATGTGTCGTGGGTTTATGGCGCAATCGTCCGACTCAGGAAAAAACTCTATGCCAGTGGTGTGCTGCACAGCACACGCGTTTCTGTTCCCGTGATGGTGGTTGGTAATGTGATCGCCGGCGGCGCGGGGAAAACGCCCGTGGTGATCGAGATCGTGCGCCATTTGCAGCAGCGCGGCTTGCAGCCGGGCGTGGTATCGCGTGGGTATGGCCGGCGCTCGCGTGAAGTCGTGCAAGTGCTTGATGAAACGCCACTGCAGCAGTCTGGCGACGAGCCCGCCTTGATTCGCGAAGCCACGCAAGCGCCCGTATTCGTGGGCGCAGACCGCGCGCAGGCTGCTCAAGATCTGTTAGCCGCACACCCGCAGGTGAACGTGATCGTCTGCGACGATGGTCTGCAGCATCTGGCTTTGCAGCGCGATATTGAAATTTGCGTCATGGACGAACGCGGCGTGGGCAACGGTCGCTTGCAACCGGCAGGGCCCTTGCGCGAGCCTTGGCCTCGCCTGAATGAAAACACGCCGCAATTCTTACTGCATCGCGGTCGTTTTTCGGAAGGCTTTGCGATTGAACGCCAACTCGCCACGCATGCCCTCAAAGCCGATGGCAGCATCGTGTCGCTCAAAGATTTGAGCGGTCAAGCCTTGATCGCCCTCGCTGGTATTGCTCAGCCAGAAAGTTTTTTCCAGATGCTGCGTGATCATGGTGTTTCATTACAAGAAACCATCACCCTCCCCGATCACTATGATTTCGATAGCAATCCACGCAAGTTCCATGCCGGCGAAGTGCTGATTTGCACCGAAAAAGACGTGAAAAAACTGCGCCAAGCGCATTGGGCTCAAGGTTTGGAGATTCTCAGCGTGCCGCTTCTCGTCACCCTGCCTGAAGCCTTCTACAGCGGCTTAGACTCCGCGCTGAATGAAAAGCTATCATCTGCGCTTGCTCCCACCGCGTGAACCATGGACACCAAACTCCTCGAACTCCTCGTCTGCCCCGTCACCAAAGGCCCACTCACGCTCGACCGTGAAAAAAACGAGCTGCAAAGCCGCAGCGCCCGCCTCGCCTATCCCATCCGCGATGGCATCCCCATCTTGCTGGAAAACGAAGCCCGCACGCTGAGCGACGAAGAGATTGACGCATTGCATGGCAAAGCGCCCGCTTCTCGGCCGAGCCCGCTGTGAGATTTGGTCAGAAGCCCCCATGAGTTTCACCGTCCTCATCCCTGCCCGGCTTGCCTCCACGCGCTTGCCAAACAAACCGCTGGCCGATATTGGTGGCGCGCCGATGGTGGTGCGCGTGGCGCAGCGGGCTTTGCTCTCAGGTACGCGCCAGGTCGTGGTGGCCTGCGACGATGTGTCGATTCAATCAGCGTGCGCAGCGCATGGCATCATGGCCGTACTCACCAAAGTCGATCACCCCAGCGGCTCAGATCGCTTGGCTGAGGCCTGTGACAAGCTGGGCTTAAGCGACGCAGACATCGTTGTCAACGTACAAGGCGATGAGCCCTTGATTGACCCGCAGCTCATCGCCAGCGTCGCGAATTTATTGCAAATCCAGCCGAGCGCCGGCATGGGAACTGCGGCACACGCTATTGATTCCGTAGCTGATCAGGGCAACCCGAATATCGTCAAAGTGGTGCTCAATGCGAAAAACGAAGCCCTGTATTTCAGCCGCAGCTTGATTCCCTTCAACCGAGATGGCCACCCCAACGCGCCGCAGCCGCTGCGCCATGTGGGCATTTACAGCTACTGCGCTGGCTTCCTGCGCCAGTTTCCGAAGTTGCCGCAAGCGCCGATTGAAGTGAGCGAATCGCTGGAGCAGCTTCGCGCGCTCTGGCACGGCCACACCATCGCCGTGCATGTGAGCCAAGCTGCGCCAGGCCCAGGGGTGGACACGCCACAAGACTTGGAGAAGGTCCGCGCCCTCTGGAAGCACCTGTCAAACCAGTAAGCCCGGCGATAAAGCCACGTGCTATCCTCTATGCAGTGAACAAAAATCGAGGATTGAGATGAAACTGATTCTGTTGGGCGCACCCGGCGCTGGCAAAGGCACGCAAGCCGCCTTCATTTGCAAGCAACACGGCATTCCACAAATTTCCACGGGCGATATGCTGCGCGCCGCAGTGAAAGCTGGCACCGAAATGGGCTTGGCCGCTAAAAAAGTGATGGATGCGGGTCAACTGGTGAGCGACGAGATCATCATTGGCCTCGTCAAAGAGCGCATCACACAATCTGATTGCGTCAACGGCTTCCTGTTTGACGGCTTCCCCCGCACCATCCCGCAGGCGCAGGCCATGCGCGATGCCGGCGTGGCGCTCGATTACGTGCTGGAAATTGACGTGCCGTTTGAGGCCATCATTGAGCGCATGAGCGGCCGCAGAAGCCACCCGGCCTCTGGCCGCACGTATCACATCAAGTTCAACCCCCCCAAGGTGGACGGCAAGGATGACGTCACGGGCGAGCCACTCGTGCAGCGCGATGATGACAAGGCTGAAACGGTGCAAAAGCGCCTCGATGTCTACAGCGCCCAAACCCGCCCCTTGGTGGACTACTACTCCAACTGGGCTTCACAAGATGCCAAGAACGCACCGAAATACCGCAAGATCGACGGCATGGGCGAT